>JAITES010000114.1 GCA_031281925.1 Treponema sp.
CCTGGCGGCCTGGGGCATGAACTATCTCGTAATTCTCCCCCATGAATCAGCCCCGCTGACCGCTCCCGTCAAACAGCTTCATGCCCAGGGCGTAAAGTGCATCGTGGTAGACCGCGGGATTACAGATACCAGCTTCGGATATGTGAATCTTGCAGGCGACAACGCAGGTCTCGGCCGGGTTTCCGGTGAATGGCTGTCAAAAACAATGAGGGCCGAAGGGCTCACCAACTATGTAGCCATGGGAGGAATGCCCGTGGTTATCGACACCGAGCGGATGGAAGCCTTCTTTGCGGAAATGAACAAAGAACCTTCCCTGAATAATCTCCTCGGCGGAAACAAGTATGAGTTTGCCAACTGGTCAACCCAGGACGGGCTCAGACTGATGGAAACCTTCCTGCAGCAGTATCCCAAGATTGACGCGGTGTTCTGCCAGGATGACGACGTGCTTACCGGTGTTCTGCAGGCCATCCGGGAATCCGGCCGGACCGATATAAAGATCGCCATGGGCGGCGCCGGTTCCAAGGCAGTAATGCAGATGATCATAAATAATGATCCTCTGGTACGCTCCACCAGTCTCTACCATCCTTCAATGATCCGCGACGGGATTCAGTATGCCGTTGATGTGGCTACCGGCAAAAAAAGCGACTCCTTCCACAATGCCAGTTCGCCCGTCAGTGTAGTTATCCCCTCTGCGTTGATTGACAAATCAAACGTGCAGCAGTACTACAACCCGGACTCATCGTTCTAGGAAACGTATTTCGAAATGCAGCCTGATCTTTCAGGCCAGACCGCAGCGGGCGCAGGAATTTTGGTTTCTGTGTTGCTGCGGTTGTTTTTTGCTTTTTTATATTTACGGTTAGAAAAATCCGTCAGGAGTCAAGATGAAGCTGTTGATTGTTTGTCCGACATATAATGAAATTGAAAATATAGAATCCTTTATTACTGCCCTTTTTGCGGTTATTGATGAAAGTACGGACGTTCTGATTATTGACGATAATTCTCCTGACGGTACCGGAGCGGCGGTAGAAAAACTGACGGAAAAATATGCCGGGCGTCTGCAGCTTGTGAAGCGGCCGGGGAAGCAGGGGATTGCTACGGCCTACATTGAAGGCTTCAGGTTTGGCATGAAACAGGGCTACGATGCCTTTCTGGAGATAGACGCCGACTTTTCCCACAATCCCGCATACATCCCCGAACTGGCAGAAAAACTGAAAACCCATGACGTCGCGATTGGTTCCCGGAATATCCAGGGCGGCGGGGTTGAAGGCTGGTCTGCGCTACGGAACTTTGTTTCCAAAGGCGGTTCCCTCTATTCCCGGCTGATACTTGGCTGTCCGGTGAAGGATCTTACCGGGGGTTTTAACATGTGGAGCAAAAGCGCCCTTGAAAAAATCGGCCTTGAGAAGATCGTTTCGCGGGGATACTCATTCCAGATTGAGATGAAGTACAGAGCCTACAAATCAGGCTGCAGCATCATTGAAATTCCCATTGTCTTTGTTGATCGTAAACAGGGAAAGTCAAAAATGTCAAAGAAGATATTCTTTGAAGCCATGGTGAATGTTTTCAGGATCGGGGCGCTGTAAAAAATATGAGCATAAAAACCGGAGGTTTCCTCAAACCGCTGTTGAACATTTTTTGTATAGTTCTTATGGGGCTTTCCTTTCTTGCTCATGTGTATCTTAACCATTTGAACATGGAAAAGATTCTGGCGCCCATTCACATCAACGTGGAAATCCTGAAAAGCCATGCTCCCGCCGTTTCCATTGCCGCCAACGACGAGCGGCTCTATTACCCCAAACCTACCGGCTACAACGATCTTGAACATACCGTCCTCTACCAGAAGATCCCGGAAGATACCTGGATACAGGCGCTTTTTCTCCGTCTTCCCGACAGGGAGTCTGCGGAAACCATTGATGCCATTGACAATCTCAGTGTTTTTATCGGGAGCAAGGTTTTTTATTATTCAACGGAAGATGTCAGGAATTTTGAAAGCTCCAGTGAAGACGGTTACCGGCTTCTAAGGATTCCTGCCATATATCAAAAAACCCTGCTCAAGGACTGGGTAAACTGGTACGGCTATTACAATTTTTTTGTCAGGGTATTGTGCGATCTTTTGTTTTTTCCGGTAAAGTATCTCTTTGTGTATCTGTTTCTCGCCCTTCTTGTACTGCTCAACAGGGATAGAATCGCTGTCATGTACAAAAAGGTGGCGGCAGAAAGGCATGCCGAGATCTTTATGGTTATTCTGATAGCGCTTTTCGGCTTTATGCTGAGGATAAACGGTTTTGTGCGGTATTCCGCCTGGTATGATGAATTTTTTTCAGCCTGTACCGTATCGAGCCCCCATATACCGCTTGTATATGCCTTTTACGATCCGGGGAATCCGCCATTCTATTTTTTGCTTCTCCGTCTCTGGTTTGCCCTTTCAGGCTGGACGGAGGAAAGCGGAAGACTGCTCTCCGTGCTGCTGGGTACCGCGGCTATTCTTTCAATGTACCTTTTTGTCAGGGCCTTTGCGGGCAAAGGAGCCGCGCTTCCGGCAGCCCTGTTCAGCGCCGCCAGCACCCACCTTGTCGGCTACTCGCAGGAGATACGCTGCTATATCCTTTTGATCTTCCTCGTCCCCCTTACTTCCTATTTCTTCCTCAGGCTTCTGAAAAACGGCGGCGCCGTCAATGCCGCCTCATATATCGTCCTGGGAATTTGTGTTGCCAATACCCACTATTTCGGGGTCATATTCATAATGGCCAATTTTGTTTTCTATGTATTGTATATGTTAAAAGATCGGGAGCATGGAAAGAAAAAGATCCTCTTCTTTTTTCTTGAGAATATTGTGATAGGCGTTTCTTTCCTGCCTTACTTTCTCCTAACTTCCCTCAATCAGGCTCTGCTGGACACGGGCTTCAACACCCAGATCAGCAAGCCCACTCTTGAGTTTTATATTGCCTTTCTCTGTATCGCAGGCTTTCTGCTGCTGTTTCTGTATTTCAAAAAAACGAGAACCCCGCTGTTTTTGGGAAAAGGCGGGGAACAGACCCTGTTCTTTGACTATACGCTTGTTACTCCGGCGTTTATATTTTTGATTGCCTTTGTTTTTTCATTCTTCAGGCCCATCACTTCCAGGAAGTACCTCGTTGTGTGTCTGCCTTTTATTATTATTGCCGTTAGCCTCGCGGGTACGGATTTTATTTTCCGCAGGAACCTCGCGATTCCGGGCATCGTACTTTTTTATGCCTTCCTCATTGTTCTGTATCAGGCGGAACCGGGAGGGAATTATGATGTGTATAAAGCCAATCAAATCTATATTACCTCCGATATTGAAGCGCACCCGCAAAGATCCCCAAGCCTGATTGGGAAACCTGAATATATTGATTTTTACCGGCTTCCCCGTTTTCCCTTATATATGAAAGACGGCGGCGCCGACCTTGTCTATATCAATCCGGTTTATGCCGATGAAAAGGAAACCTATGAGATACTAGCCCGTTCTTCCCTTGATGGTTCCGGTCTGCTCAAGATTATCTCCGATGACAGGCGGGTAATCTTCAAGAAGTTCCTCCGGAGATAGAAACGGTTTTTTCTTGCATTTTCCAATGTTTGTAGTATAATGATTTTTCACCGTGTAAAGGAGGATTTTACACACTTAAAGGAGTAGACTATGAATCTACAACGTCCCAACGGCAACGATGCGACAAGAAGCGCAAACCGTTCCCACAGCGTAGTCCCTTCAAGCGGACTGTGTTCCCGCTGCATCGACGGATGTAAGGGAAACTGCGAAATTTTCAAGGCTTCCTACCGGGGCCGGGAACTGATCTATCCGGGGCCATTCGGAGAGATAACTGCCGGGGGAGACAAGGATTACCCTGTCGATTATTCACACCTCAACATTCAGGGTTACGCGCAGGGGGCCGAAGGCCTTTCTGCCGGTACCCCCGCCGATCCGGATCATGCCCGTTTCCCGCTGGTGGATACGGAAACCGAATACGGCTGGGATAAAAAAGTCAGGATGAGCATGCCCGTCTTTACCGGGGCTTTGGGTTCTACGGAAATAGCCCGCAAGAACTGGGAACACTTTGCCGTCGGCGCGGCCCTGTCCGGGGTTACCATCGTCTGCGGAGAAAATGTATGCGGCATCGATCCTGCGCTGGAACTTTCCGCCGCGAAAAAAGTTGTCAGGGCGCCGGATATGGATCGGCGTATTGAGGCCTACAGGAAGTACCATTCCGGCAAGGGAGAGATCCTCATACAGATGAACGTGGAGGACACCAATCTGGGAGTGGCGGAATACATCATCGAAAAACACAAGATCGAAACCATAGAGTTGAAGTGGGGACAGGGAGCCAAGTGTATCGGCGGGGAAATAAAGGTGGCCCAATTGGAACGGGCGCTGGAACTGCAGCGCCGGGGTTACATTGTTACCCCCGATCCTTCAGACCCCATCATTCAGGCATCCTACAAGGATGGGGCGATCAGGGAATTTGAACGCCACAGCCGCCTGGGCTTTGTTACCGAAGAAGGCTTCATGAAGGAGGTCGAGCGCCTCCGGGGCCTGGGCTTCAAGCGCATCACCCTGAAGACAGGGGCCTACAGCCTTAAGGAACTTGCCATGGCTCTCAAGTACTGTTCCAGGGCAAAAATCGACCTCCTCACTATTGACGGCGCATCGGGAGGCACAGGTATGAGCCCCTGGCGCATGATGGAAGAGTGGGGCATTCCCTCCCTCTACCTCCACGCCGCGGCCTGGGAGTACGCCTCGATTCTGGCGGCCCAGGGGGAACGTGTGCCGGATCTGGCCTTTGCCGGCGGATTCAGTTCAGAAGACGGTATCTTCAAGGCCATGGCCCTGGGAGCCCCCTATGTGAAGGCGGTCTGCATGGGGCGGGCACTGATGATCCCCGGCATGGTTGGCAAAAACATCGCCCAGTGGATCAAGGACGGCGCTTTACCCAAGAATGTCTCCGAATATGGGCAAAAACCGGAGGAGATCTTTGTCAATTACGAAAAGGTAAAGGATATGGTCGGGGCTGCGGAAATCAAAAATATCCCGCTGGGGGCCATCGGCATATACAGCTACGCGGATAAACTCAAGGTAGGACTCCAGCAGCTTATGGCAGGCGCCCGGCGCTTCAATCTTTCCGTTATCAGCCGGAAGGATCTCATGTCTCTTACCGAAGAGTGTAGTAAGGTTACGGGGATACCCTACCTTATGGACTGTTACCGGGATGAGGCGCTCAAGATTCTGAAAGGTTAATGTAGTGAGCTTGTTCCAAAATCTGACATTTTGGAACAGCCTCTGGTTTTTCTGAAACCTGAGATATTTTCGGGAGCCGTTCAAAACCTCAGTTTTGAAACCGGCTTTTTCAAGTGAAAATATCTCAGGTTTTTTTCGAAAATTTCAAAAAAATCTGTTTCTCCTGTTGCCATTCTTTTTACAAGTTGTTATTGTATTTGTTACCGAACGGTCGTAAACATAGTTTAGGCCTTATCGAGAAAATAATGACAAACCAGGACATAGTCAAAGCCGCTCTCAGGGTGTGGGGACGGGAACTTTACACGAATACCAGTCTCTCCGAGGTCGCCAGGGAACTGGGAGTGAGCAAACCCGCCCTGTACCGGCATTTTGAGAACAAGGAGGCTCTTCTCAAGGCCATGCATGACTATTTTTTTGACGATTATGTTGCCCATGTCAAACCGGGCCTTGAACAGGCCATGGCTGCAAAGGACATCCGGGAGAGCATGCTTGTCATGATCCGGGTTCTGGCGGATTACTTTGCCAGAAATAAGGATCTTTTTATCTTTGCCCTGATTGAGGTCTATGGTAACACGGAACAAAAAAACACGACGCAGCCCATGCGGGAGAGGGGCCTGGATATGGAGGCTTTCAGTTCCAATTACTCCCACATGATAAAGGAGAACCCTTCCCGGCTCCAGATGATCAGCTCTACCATCATTTTACGGATGGCAAGTTTTCACAAAGAGGAACGTAAACGCGGGGAAACGCCGGGAGAAGAACAGATCCGTTCCCTTATCGTGTCGCTGGAAAAATGGATTACCGTAGGTTTGGGCCTAAACCGGGAATTGATAGACCGGATGGATTATGAAAGGCTGGAAGCCAGTGTTTCCGGCCTGAGTCTGGGGGCCATTGATGACGGGGATCTGATCAAGGCGGTTGCCTCCGTGGTAGCCGAGGCCGGACCCTGGAATGCCTCCATGGAGATGGTGGCCCAGCGTTCGGGTCTCAGCAAGAGCGGCCTCTATGCCCATTTCAAAAGTAAACAGGACATGATGCGGCAGCTTTTTATGACGGAATTCAGCCGTATCATCGCCTTTGCCGGGGAAGGCATCCGGCAGTCCGTGGTTCCCGAGGAACAGCTCTATCTGGGGCTCTACTCCATAACAAGCTATCTGCGCCAAAGGCCGGAAATTCTTGCGGCCCTGGACTGGATACGGACGCGGCGGCTGGATCTGGGCCGGCTGGACCCCCCTCCTCCCCATTTTTTCAGTGTCTTTCGGAATATCAGGCTGCCCATTGAGGACTGGGGCGGTAACAATGTCCCCGGAGAAGAAGACGGGTTATTTGACGATTCACCGGAAGATCTAATCAGCCAGTGGATCCTCTTTCTTACCTTGAATATGCTGATGCACCGTCCGGAAGGCATGGCCTTTGCGGATTTTCCAAACAGCAGTATCCGGGTGCTTTACCGTTTTATCACCCTGGGACTGAAGGGATATATCGAATGAAAGCAATGCACTATAATCGGCAACAAGCCGTAACAGGCCGCGCCTATGCGGGCCTGATATTTATGGGCCACAAGGCCCGGCGCCGTCCGGAAGCATTCGGTGAAATTCACGTTTCAACCGTCCGGCGCAAAGGAGCTGTACAATGATGTACAAACCACGCCTGAAGGGGGGGATCCTGTCCGTCCTGCTTCTGGCCCTTCTGCCTCTGGGAGCAGTTCTTGCCCAGGAAGAAATTCAGGAAAAAGCTGTCCGCCGCATCGATGTTGACGAGGCGGTAGCCCTGGCGCTTAAAAACAACCTCAGCCTGAAAAGCCAACAGGTAGAAGTGGGCACCAAAAAGCGTAACAGCGATACTTCCTGGAAAAGTTTTATACCCGGTATTCAGGCTGGCGCGAGTATCATTGGGGATAATGAGAAAACGACGGTTTCAGGAATGGCCCCTGTCCCTTACAGTTCAGAGATGGGAGCAATGGGTATACCCAGGTCAATGTTTGAAACAGACATACCCGGCGTCGGCACCATGTACAACTATGTGATGCCCTACTCAATAGACGCCCCCCGCTGGCATATTGCCGGACAGATTCAGGTATCCCTGAACATCAGCGCCGCCATGTTTGAGGCGATGAAGACGCTCAGGCTGAACTATGAGGGGGGGCTCATCGGCTACGACAAGGCGAAGATCCAGCTTGAACGGGATCTGCGCAAGAGTTACTACCAGATGCTCCTTGTACAGGAACAGGTAGAACTTCTGTCGGAAAGTTTCGCCGCAGCGGAACGGCAGGTCGCCGTTGCAGAAGCAAACTACCGGGCAGGGCTGGCGCCGGAACTTACCCTGCTGCAGGCCCAGGTCAGCCGGGAGAACATGAAGCCCCAGATGGATCAGGCGGAAAACGGCCTCAAGATGCTCCACGCCCAGTTTGCCATGAACCTGGGGCTTCCCTACGATACTCAGTTTGAACTTGTTTCCGCACAGGAAGAGACAAACTACATTCCGCTGGATGTGGCGGAACTTGTCCGCAAGGCTTCTACCGGCAAACCGGACATCAAGGAACTGCGGCACAACATTCTGACACTCAAGAGCAGCCGCAAGGCCCAGGCTTTGGCCCTCACTCCCGGCCTCTCTTTGAGCTGGAACGGGACTTCCGCGTTTATCAAAGATCCCTGGAAGGACAACTGGTTTGACAGTTCCGATAACTGGCAGAAGGGCGGTTCCTTTACCATTGCCCTGGGCTGGAAACTCGACAGCCTCATCCCCTGGAGCACCAACTTCCAGGCCATCAAGGATATTGACGACAACATCACTACCGTGAATCTGGGACTGGATCAATTGATTCAGGGTACGGAAATTGAAGTGTACAATACGGTACTGCAGCTTGAAAAAACCAGAATTACTGCGGAAACCCAGCAGAAGGCGATAGACCTTGCGGAAAAGTCTTTCCAGCTTACCGAGGAGGCTTACCGGGCAGGGCTGCAGGATCTTCTGCAGGTGCAGAACGCCGAACTTTCCCTGCGCCAGGCACGGGTACAGATGCTGGAGCAGGAATTTAACTATCGTAACGGTCTTATCGATCTTGAATATTCCATTGGGGTGCCCTTCGGTACGCTCAGCTCTCAAGGAGGCACAAAATGAAGGGAGCCAAACTATATGCCCTCATACTCAGCGGTGTCTTTCTCCTGACCTTTTCAGGATGCGAAAGGATTAAAGAAGCTTACAGTAAACTGGGGAAAGAGCCCGGGGGCGGTCCTTCGGCCCCTGCCGAGGCGCCGGTCTTTGCGGTGAACACCACTACTGCTGCCCAGGGCCAGATTCGGGACTACATTGCCCTTTCCGGGGATATTGTGTCCGGCTCCACGGTGGACGCCTATTCGGATGCGGCAGGAAAGGTAACGCGGCTTTTTGTTTCCGTCGGTTCACGGATACGTAAGGGCGATCCCATCGCCGAAGTGGATCCCAGCCGGCCGGGCATGAACTATGTACCGGGTATCGCTTCGGCTCCCGTGGGGGGTACGGTAGTATCCCTTCCCGCCCAGGTTGGCATGACCATAAGCCAGGCGGTGCCCCTTGCCAGGATTGCTGCGGGCAGCGCTTTGGAGATAAAACTTTATGTGGCGGAACGGTTCATCTCCAAGATCAGCATGGGGCTTCCCTGCGAGATAAGCCTCGACGCATGGCCGGGAGAAGTATTCCGTGGAACGATCAGCGAGGTGAGCCCCGTGGTGGATCCCGCTTCCCGGACAATGGAAGTACGGGTGAATGTTGATAACCCCGGTTCGCGGCTCAAGGCGGGAATGTTTGCCAAGGTGAGGATCATCACGGAGCGGAAGAACAACATTGTCAAGATTCCTGCAGGCGCCATGATCGAGCGTCTCGGGGAAGAGTATGTTTTTACCGTTGAGGCGGATCCTGAAAACGCAGGCGGCCTTGTTGCGCGGAAAACAATAATAAAACCGGGTATTGTCATTGACGGAGTCATGGAAGTACAGGATGGGCTCAAGACGGATACGGAAATCATTGTCCGGGGCCAGACACTGCTCACCGACGGCGCCAGGATCAATATAATAGAAAAAGTGCCGCCTCTGGCCGCAAACTGAGGAGAATTATATGAGTTTTGCAAAAACGGCGGTTGGAAGACCAACCACAATCTTTATCATATTCCTGCTTCTTATCGGACTGGGAATTTTCGCTTTCATCAAACTTCCCATAGATCTCTTTCCCGAGATCAATCCTCCCTACCTCGTGGTGTACACCAGTTATACGGGGGCAGGGCCTGAGGAAGTAGAACGATCCGTAACACGGACTCTGGAGGCGGCGCTTTCTTCCGCTTCCGGCCTTGAAAAAGTAACCAGCACGAGTTCCAAGGGCACCAGCATGGTAATCATGGAATTTACCTACGGGACGGATCTGGCCGACGCATCCAACTCTGTGCGGGATGCACTGGAGCGGGTTCGCAACTACATGCCTACCGGTTCCGATTCGCCGCTTATCTTCAAATTCGATCCCTCCATGATACCCATCATGGGCCTCATGGTTACGGGAAACCGGAGCCCCGAAGAACTGCGGGAGATTGCGGAGGATACCATCATTCCCCGTATCGAACAGACTCCCGGAGTAGCTACGGCAAGCGTCAACGGCGGACGGGAGAAGATTATCCGGGTGGAGGTACCCCAAAACCGTCTTGAGGCATACGGCCTTACGGTAACCCAGATCCAGCAGATGCTGGCCGCCCAGAACATGCAGGTGGCTGCCGGTACCATCACCGAAGGCGGGCTTTCCTATATTCTTACTACAATGGGCGAATACACAAGCCTCGACCAGATACGCAATACGGTCATTTCCTACAAGGGGGGAGGCTATGTGGACGGTCAAGTGGAAAACCCCCGGAGCGTATATCTGCGGGACATTGCCGATGTTTTTGAAGGCTTCAAGGATGAAACCAGCACGGTGTATGTAAACGGCCAGCCTGCGGTAATGATGATGGTACAGAAACAGAGCGGCAAGAACTCTGTCCAGACCGCAAAGGATCTCCGCGGCCGTCTTACGCGGATTGCCAGGGAGATCCCCCAGGACATCAAGATTACCGAAATTTTCAATACCACCGATCAGATTGAAAATTCACTTAATCAGGTCAGCAGCACCGCCATTTCCGGCGCCCTCCTTGCGGTTCTCATTCTCTTTGTCTTCCTCCGTTCAATTAAACCGACCCTGATCATCGGCATCAGTATTCCTGTTTCCCTGATTGTCACGGTGATGCTGATGTACTTTGCGGGCCTTACCCTTAATCTTATGACCATGGCAGGGCTGGTGTTGGGTATAGGGATGCTGGTTGATAACTCCATTGTAATTCTGGAGAATATCTACCATTACCGGGAGAAAGGGGCAAAACTGACCTCCGCGGCGGTACTGGGTACATCCGAGATGATAGTGGCAATTACCGCCAGTACTCTTACTACGATCTGTGTATTTGCTCCTCTTGTGGCTTTCCAGGGACTTCTTGAGATGGCTGGTGAACTTTTTGCCGGTCTGGCCTTTACCGTAGTCATCTCTCTGATGATAAGCCTTCTTGTGGCTGTTGTTCTTGTTCCGGTGTTGTCCAGCCACTATTTTCCGCTGGTTACCCGCAAGCAGAAGCCCCTCAGGGGTGTTCTGGGTAAAATAGACGGAGCCTTTGAGAGATTTTTCACGTCTCTGGATAACAGTTACCGCTGGGCGGTAAAGAAGGTTCTCAGGCACAAGATTGTTGTCATCGGTTTCCTGCTGGTACTCTTTGTCGGTTCGCTGATCATGATCCCGGTGATCGGCTGGGTCTTTATGCCTGCCCAGGAGGCGGATAATGTTGAAATCAATGTAAACCTTCCCATGGGAACTCCCCTTCCGGAAACGGAGGCCGCTCTCCGTCAACTGGAAGCCATTGTAAAAAGAGAAATTGATCCTACCGCGTATGAAAGGATGGTTCTCAATGCCGGCGGCGGCAACATGTTCTCGGGCGGAAGCACCAGTTCCGGTTCATTACGGATCAATCTGGTGAAGTTTGACAAAAGGACTCTGACCGCGGACAATATCAAGGATATTATCCGTACCCATTTCCATGAATTCCCCGGAGTGGCCATCTCCTTTCGCGGCGGGGGCGGGGGCATGGGCATGGGCAATCCCATCGACATCATAATCCGTACCGACGATCTTGTAAAAGGCAAGGCCGTTGCGGAGCAGATCGCAGAAGTAGTGCGAAGGGATATACCGGAGGCAAAGGAACCTACGGTGGATCTTAAAGACGGACTTCCCCAGATCGAGATTGAGCTTGACCGGGACAGAATGTATGCGCTGGGACTCAACACGTATACTGTAGGAAACGAAATAAAGGCGGCGGTGGACGGAATCACTGCAACCCGCTACAAGACCGGAGGCCATGACTACGATGTGATACTTATTCTGGCGGAAGCCGACCGGAGCACGCGGCCTGCCCTGGATCATATCTTTGTGAACAGCCAGATAGCCGGCCGGGTTCCCCTTTCCAGTTTTGCATCCTACAAGGAAGGCACAGGCCCGCTTACGATCAACCGGGAAAACCAGAGCCGGGTTATTCACGTAAGCGCCCAGGTACAGCCGGGTACCAAGCTCAATACCCTGGAAGAAAAAGTCCGCACGGCAGTCCAGACCGCCATTCCTGCGGAAGATGATGTTATTATTGAATATGCCGGAGATAATGCGGAGATGATGAAGATGATGGGTAACTTTATAATCATCCTCATTGTGGCGGCCTTTCTGGTGTTCGGAGTCATGGCGAGCCTCTTTGAATCTTTCCGCGATCCCTTTATCATCATCTTTACCATCCCTTTGAGCGTAATCGGCATCGTTGGAATCTACCTTATCACCAATACGGTATTCGATGTGCTTACCGCCGTGGGGCTTCTCGTTCTGATGGGAGTCATCGTCAACAACGGTATTGTTTTGGTGGATTATACCAACCTGCTCCGCAAACGCGGTTACGGCCTGGAAGAAGCCTGTATTGAAGCGGCAGGAAACAGACTCCGCCCGATACTGATGACCACCCTCACCACGATTCTGGGCCTTGTCCCCATGGCTTTCTTCCCCGGCGAAGGCTCTGAAATGGTAGGACCCATCGGCAAGACCGTTCTTGGAGGACTCTCCTTCGGTACGCTTATGACACTGTTCCTGATGCCTACCCTCTATGCGGTGATAAACAAACATTCCGACGAAAGACTTGCCAGGGCGGAGGCCCGGCGGGAACGGATTGCCCTGGGACTCAAGGGCAGGCAGAAGGAAGAAAAAAAAGCACTTGGCCGGGGTGCTGCAAAAATTGCCGAAACTCCGGTTTTATCCGGAACATCCCGCCTGGTAAACGAAAACGAGCAAGGCCTCCCTTCAGGGGGGCCCATCACCGGGGAGGCATTATGATCCGGATAGAGATTATCGCAAATCATTCGGTTGAGGAAAACATCCTCGAAGCCTTTAAGGATGAGGGAGTGGGAAAGTACTATACCCTCTACCCAAACGTTACAGGCATCGGTTCTTCGGGCCCCCGAATGGGGGACGCCGTATGGCCCGAGGAAAACTTCGCACTGGTGATCTGGTGCGAAGCGGAAGAGGCCGCCGGAATCAGGCGTGCAGTGGCGAAGGTAAAAGAGCGCTTCCCCGATGAGGGGGTCAGACTCTTCAGCCTTGGCGGAGAGACCGCAGAGAGCGTTCCTGAGAATACGGATTCAGCTCCCCGGCCTCCCGCGTCCCCCCTGCCCAATTACGCCGGGGAGAATATCTAGATTTTCGAGATAAAAACAGCAGTCCCGGACAATTCCGGGGCTGTTCTTTTTTGGCAGTAATCCAATTGTTTTGAGGCGAGGGGAATTGGCCTCCAATAAGGTTTTACATAAGGAAAAATGACTGAGTTGAATACTGAATTAAAAAAATCGATCATCCTGGCGAATGCAGGACTTGAAACCGTTGATGAAGTCCCCTTCATTGTCGAAGTCGGACCGGTTCATTTGGCCACTACAAAATATTTTAACGACCCAGAAGCGGAACTCGCATGGAACAGGAAATTCCACGATGAACGGCAAAATTATAATGATTACGCCTGGCCTAACATCAAGCCAAACACGGGCATCAATATAATTGCTGAAGCTTTTGGATGTGAATGCCGGGTTAACAATGAGGCTGATCCCTGGGTAAAAAACCGCATTAGTGAAGAAAACGCCGGGATTGTATATGACCTGGAAATCCCCAATGTGGAAACGAATCCGGCCTTCCGCAGGGTATGGGATCGAATAGAATGGCTCCAGACTCACTCAGAGCTTCCCCTTCGGGCAGCCAATGTCCCCTCCCCCCTGGTGAGCGCTTCCCTTATATGGGATTATACTGGCTTTATAGAAGCCCTCCTTGTCTATCCGGAAGAAGTACATACCCTTATGGAAAAAGTTACCCGGGCAACCATAAGTTATATTAAAGAGCAGTTCAGACGCATCAAGAATCTCTACAGCGTAGGACATGAGCTTTGGGGCCTTCCAAAGGAACTGGGAGTACGGATAAGCGATGATACGGCAGCCCTTCTTTCGCCGCAGCTCTACCGGGAATTCGGCGTAAAGTATCACGCTATGATAGCCGAGGAATTCGGCGGTATTGTTGTACATTCCTGCGGCGACCCCCGGAACGCGGCGGCCGGCATGCTTGAGATTCCCCGCTTGAAGGGCCTGGATTTTACCATCCCCCAGGTGGAGGACTGGACCGCTTTGCGCGATGTCATCGCCGGTAAAACGGCCCTCTTTCTGCGTCACTGTTACTGGGATCATCTGGATGGAAATGTTGATATGGCGGAATACACAAAAGCGATCCTGGATGTTTTTGGAAGAAAGGGGCTCTTTATTCAGACTTCCATGCCTACCACGGAGGAAGCAACGGCCCTTTGCGGGAAACTGCACAAGATTCTTTCAAAATAACCGCTT
>JAITES010000118.1 GCA_031281925.1 Treponema sp.
CCCGCTGACCCGGTAGATCCCCGGTACGGTTTCTTCTACCACATACTTCCGCTCCCTGGCCAGGTAGTGTATAAGTTCCCGGGGATGCCGGTGTTCGACAAAGCTGAGGGTGACGCCGGAAAGTTCCGCTTCGGGAGTGATGGCCGCGTACAGACAGGCGTAGGCGTAGACTTTCAGAAAATCCTTGACGGATAGATAGTCTTCGGGGCTCTTGAATTCCAGGAGGTTATCCGATTTGAAAACCTGAGCGATGTTCTTATTAATAGCCAGGTCTTTGGGCTTTTTAATGATAAGCAGATCGACCCGGAGCGGCTCGGCGGTAAGCTGGTACTCATACTTGAACTGCAGGACATCCCGATAATCGGCCAGTTCAAGCTGGATGGCCTGGAGAAAGGCGGGATGCCATTTCAGTTTTTCGGGGCCTCCCTTGCGCAAGCGGGCTCTTGGGCCGGGCCTTGTAGTGTCCATGTCGGGTTTAGGGTATAACAGAACCGGAATAGCCGCAATATAACGCGGGGTCATGTTCCTCCAGGGCAACTTCAAGGTGAGCCATTACATCTCAACAAACAAAAGAAAGGCGGCAGGCGCCCTGCGCTCACACTCTACCGGCGGGCAGCTTCCGCAAGGGTCATTTCCCGGCGAATCATACCGCTGATAATCTCGGTGGGAAACTGCTTTAGGCCCCCTCAGAACACACTGGTTCTCAGGCCGAAGGTCACCAGCGGCTTTACCGTTGGAATCGAGATCTTCGACACATCGGTCGGTACAAACCAGAGCTGTCCTTCGGTATAGAAGGAGAAGGTTTTGAAGTACTTCCATTTCAGGATGGTTACCCTGGGGAATTCCAGCTGGCCGATCATTGCGGAAAGAATGGTACCGCTCCCGCTCTGGGTTTGATCGAAGTAAGAGAAGTTGGCGCCTATGGCAATTGAGAGAGAGAGCCAGCTCCAGTCAGGGCCGCCGAACACGGTAAAGGGTACCGTGTAGAGGTTGGCAAGGAGTTTTGCGCCGAATATGTTGCCTCCGTAGCGGATTTTGCCTTCCTGTCCGCTGGATGTATACATGCCCTGGGTCATCTGTCCGTACTGGAACTGGAGCTTGACGTTATCGTCAAAGAAGGTAAGGCCCACTCCCAGATCGTACATGCTGGCGCCCAAAAGATGGAAGTCAAAGTAGAGTCCCTGGATAAAGCCGGGTACCTCGTAGGCCGCCTTGTCGCCCTTGCGTAATGCATAGCCTGCTCTCTTAAGTTCTACGTCGTCGCTCAGCAGGGCGGTATATTCCAGTTCCTGGTTATAGCGGCCGCCTGTTTCAGGCGCAATCAGCCGGATTACAGGCGGGGTTTTGTCGATCTGTATTAGGGTGCGGGTTACCGCGGTTTCTCCGTTCTTCATATTTGCCCGGACGAGGAGGTAGTGGACTCCTTCGGCCATGTCCTGGGTTTCCAGTCTGTACTTCCAGTCGGCGCTTTTGCCCCATACCTTGTTGGCCGGCACAAAAGTCAGGCCGTTATCAAAGCTTATGTCCACATAACTCAGTTCTTTCTCTTCAATGGCTTTCCGGTCTTCCTTAAGGGTCGCCTTACTCTTGAGTGCCGCCTGATCTTCGCCCGGTATGTTGTAGCCTGCCCGGCCGCTCAGCCAGGGCCGCTCAAAGGCAAAGTCTCCCATGTTGAGGCTGTCTATCGTTACCCAGGCTCCGGAAGGGCTATACTCTATCGTTCTCTCCGGGGAGACTACGATGCCCTTTCCGCCGAAATCGCTGCGTACCGAGAGGGTGTTTTTCCCTGTTGCCAGTCTGCTTTCGTCAAGGCTGAAACGGAAGTAACCCGCCTGGTTTACTTCCACGGTATCCCCGTTGGCGCCGTTAATCATCAGGGTAACATAGTGAGGCGTATCCGTGCCGCCGGCGTTTCCGTAGAGGTTGAAACTGCCCTGTATATGCTCTCCTTCCAGCGGATAGAGACATTCCACAAAGTTTCGTTGTTTTTCCTTTTCCAGCATCACGTTCCGGGAAACATGGGTGATGTTATCGGCAAAATCCGCGGCCCATATATCGATGTTGTAAAGTCCGTCGGGAAGTCTTGCCAGATCCATGTTGTAGGCAAGAATAGAACGAGGCTCCAGTGTTACGCGGGCTATTTCCGGCGGAACTTCGTGTCCGTCGATACTGTAGAGGTCAATGGTAATGTCCTTAAGTCCTACTCCGTCGGTTGCCTGTCCCGAGACCAGTACCGGCCCCACGGTGGTCATGCCGTCCCTGGGGTATTCCAGCAGTACCTTTGGGGCGGTGTTATCCACGTTGATAAGGCTTGAATAGAAACCCGTGATCCCGTAATCATCCCAAACCCGGTAGAAGACTACATGGGTTCCGTCTTTAAGAATCCGGGTATTAAAGGTATAGTTCCACTCCCAGTTTTCAATTTTTTTCTCCGCTGTCTTTTCCGCCTCTCCCTCCTCTGTGGAAGCGGGGGTCATTGAGGCGGGAACTATTTCAATTTCCCCTGTATTCTGCCCGGGAGCGGCCTCTACGATACAGTCGTCAAAACTTATACCCGAATCAAGGGAGACCTGCAGACGGCTTATGGAGTTTTTATCCGAAGCGGTTCCCGAAAGGGTCACCGTACCGGTCACTATCTCATCAAAGTCGGGACTGAGGAGGCTTGCCCTGGGCGCTTCCAGGGATACCCGGAATTTCCGTGTTACAGGCTCTCCCCGGACTCCGTAGATATCTTCCCCAATCACCGTTACGGTGTGCTCGTTGTCCGTCAGGCCGGACAGGGCAACGGAAATGGAATAGGAGTTATCCGCCTCCAGTGCGGTCTCTTCGTTGTCGTCGATGAAGTACCAGATTTTTCCTACCTTGTCGTCATCGTAGGTGATCCCCGAAATGACAAAGTCGTCGATAATGACTTCATCCTCTTCCGGCAGGTTAATTTCGACTATGGGCTTGTCCGTTTCCACATCAATGATGAAGGGCCAGGAATCCAGAACGGAATGGTTTCCCGCCGCATCGGTAAAGTGAAATTTCATGGTTTCAAGGAGAGGAATCTCTTCGGTTCCCACAAGGATATCGATGAAATTTGAAGGTTCTATGCTTTGG
>JAITES010000126.1 GCA_031281925.1 Treponema sp.
AGAGCCTGTTCCAAAAAAGAATGCGCCGATTAGAAAAACTACGTAATAGGGAAAAAAAGACCATAAAACTATCGCAAGAATGTTGCATGAGACCCCGGTAATCATTGTTTTCTTTCTTCCAATAGCATCACTAAGTAAACCGGTAGGAAATTCCATGATAACTACTGATAAAGACATCACGGCTAAAATGGACATTGCCTGTACATATTTCCCTGTATAATTTACAAGCATGATCACAAGGATAGGTGAATAGAATTTAAATTCAATAAAAAAATTAAAAAGAGCCAGTTTTTTTATATTTGATGTTAAATCTTTCGCATCACGATCCGCCATAAAAACTCCTCGTTCATTCCATTGGAAACGGCAGTACGCCGTCGATGCTTGATCTTCCGCTAAGCGCCATAACAAGGCGGTCAAGTCCCATGGCTACGCCGGAACACTGAGGAAATCCTCCGGATTTCCTCCTGGGAAGTCCTTCGGGTTGCCCTGCCTGGGTGGTTTTGAAGATCTGCCAGTAAGCGGGATCAACGGCGTGGGGCACGAGGGCGGTTTTCTGTTTTGCTTCTCCCTCCGCGGCGAAGTAACGGCGCACTTGTTCAGGATCGGTTTCTTCGGTGTAACAGTTTGCCAGTTCCACGCCGTTGATGTAGAGTTCCCAGCGTTCAACGGTGTTACCCGTACTGCTTTTTTTTGCAAGGCAGGGGACAAAGGCCGGGTAGTCCAGTAATGCCACGGGCTGTTCCCCCCTGAGTCTGGGTTCTACGGCGTGGATAAAGATAAGATCGTAGATTTCGGGCGTCCCCAGGCCGGGAGGAATTTCCAGGCCCAGGCGCCGCCCTTCTTCCGCCATGCTTCCCTTTGCCGCGCTGTCGTAAAGGTCGAACCCGGCGTATTCGGCAAAGGCTTCCGCCATGCTGAGCCGCCTCGAGGCCGGGTGCGGAAAACCGAGGAAGGAGAGCAGTTCTTCTGTCAGCTTGAGGGAGTCCATGTAATCGGCCTCAACGGTATAATACTCAAGCATTGCGAACTCGGGGCTGTGGAGGCGGCCCGAAGATTCCCCGTTTCTGAAACAGTGGCAGATCTGGTAGAGACTCTGTCTGTTTTTTGCAAGGAGTTTTTTCATCCAGACTTCCGGGGAGGGTACCAGCCAGTAGGCTTTCTCCTTTTGGCGGCTGCCCGGCGGCATGATGCGCCGGGTTTCAAAAACTTCAAGGCAGGTTTCCGGGATGAGGGACGGAGAGAGGAGGGGAGTGTCCACTTCGAGGTAGTTTCTCTCATCAAAAAAACGGCGGATATTCCGGAAGATCCGCGCCCTTTCCCACAGAAGTTCAATGTCCATAATTCCTCACACATTCTTTCCACTGCCTGCCCCGGTCAAACTCGTTACTGAACATACCGAAGCTGGCGCAGCCGGGCGAGAGTGCGATGATGTCTCCCGTTGCGGCGTATTCCAGCGCTGTCTTGAGCGCGGCGGGGAGGCTGTCAAAGGGGCCCCGGCTGGCAATGCCTGCGCCGTCAAGGAGGCTTTTGAGTTTGGCTGTTGCGGAACCTTCCAGCAGTATCACTGTTTTTGTTTTTGCGGCAGCCGGGACAAGGGGGCTAAAGTCAAGGCTTTTGTCCGCTCCCCCGGCAATGAGGATGAGGGGGCCTTCGCCGGCAAGGGCTTCGACTGCTGCTGCGGCGGCTTCGGGAATGGTGGCGGCAGTATCATTGACAAAGCGTATGCCTCTTGTCTCGTGGAAGAATTCCAGCCGGTGTTCGATGCCCCCGTATGAACCGAGGGCCTCCTGTATCTTTTCCGCTTCTATGCCCAGATCGAGGAGGGCCAGGGCGCAGGAGAGAAGGTTGAGCCTCTGGTGGGCGCCGGCGACGCGGAGGCGGGCGGGGAGGATTTCAAGCGCTTCCCCGTCCGCGCTGAGTCTTGCCAGGCCCGCAGCATCGCTTCCCGTGAGCCATGCACCTGCAAGGCCGCGGGGAAGAGGCCTGTCCCAATAGGCCAGGGCTCTGCCCCGGCTTTCGGCAAAAAAACTTTCCCCCCATCGATCGTTAAAGGCGATGAGGGCATCCCCTTCATCCTGGGCATGGCCTATTACCCGTTTGTCCGCTATATAGCTTTCCATGGAATCATACCAGTTTTGGTGATCGGGCAGTATGGCGGTGATCAGGGCAAGGCGGGGTTTAAGGAGAACGTTGCCCCGCAGATCTCCCAACTGCCAGCTTGAAAGTTCCAGCACCACATCGTCTTCAGCCTGTAATGTATCCAGAAAGCTGAGGGGTGAAACGGTGATGTTGCCGCCCAGCCATGCCTTCCCTGCCTTTCTGCCCCGGCTCAATGCCCAGTGGAGGGCGGACGCGGCGGAAGACTTTCCCTTGGAACCGGTAACCGCTATGAGGGGGGCCGGGGATTCCCGCAGGAACAAGGATATGTCGGTTTCGATCCGTTTGGCCGCCTTGAGGTAGGGGGAATCCGGTTTTACTCCGGGATTTTTTATCACGAGGTCGGCTTTTTCAAAATCCGCCGTCTCGTGACGGCCCAGAACATAACGGATGCGGCCCTTTCGCGCTGCCCCGACGGCCTCTTCAAGCTTTTCGATGGAAGGGGCAAGGGTTTTTTCATCCCGGAGATCGGTAATCGTAAGTTCCGCGCCGCGGCGGGAGAGAAAAAGGGCCGATTCAAGCCCCCCGCCATGCAAACCAAGCCCCATTATCAGGGCCTTCATTCCTGAATAATCCACCATAAATCATCCGCTTGAAATAGAGGTGTTTCACAGTATAATGAAAATAATGGAGAATAAATACCGGTATCTTGTACTGTTTTTTCATCTCTTTCTTCCCCTGTTCCTGCCTGCCCAGGATCTTCCCGAGCCCGAAGCAAGAATCTTCCATGCCGAAGGGGCCGATTTTGTTCTCAGTTCCGGGGGACAGCGGACGGTGTATCAGGGAGAAAATCTGGGGGACTGGGGTCTGCTCCTCAACAGCGGAGACATTGTTCAAACCGGCGCGGAAAGCCGGCTGGAGATGCAGTTTTCCCCTTCGGGCACGGTGATTAAATTGGGGGAGAATACCTCCCTGCTTTTTACCGATACCCGGTCTCTTGAGCTTTTCTACGGCAGGCTCCGCATTGTTTCGGTGAATGAGATTGATCCTGTCACTATTGAGGCGGGTTTTGCCGTATTGAGCATGAAGAATTCCGATATCGGTATTGATTACAGCATTGAACGCGGGGAACTGAAGCCCACGCTGAGAAGCTACTGTTTCCAGGGTTCCGCAGGCATGACTGTTTCCGGTCAGCCCGGTCCGCCGCTGAATGAAATGGAACTCGTCAGCGTGGAATTGAGGCCCTCTACAACATGGATCGAAAAAAGGCCTCTGGAAGAGGAAATTGTCGCGTACTGGAACCAGAATCGTTTTTCCGGAACCCCCGCCATTCCCCTGTCCGAACAGGCAACGGAAGTCCTGCAGAGTCCGGCGGAAATATTCCGCAAGAATACTGCGCCCATCGCCATTGCCGTCAAGCCGGATTATACGCCGTTTTTTTTGACAAATAACCTCAAGAACGGCCTTATCACTTTTGGTCTCTTTACCGGGCTTGGAGGTCTCTTTGCCCAGGGCTACGGGATGTATAGTTATTTTTCCGAGGGCTATTCAGACCAGAGCGTCCGTCTTATTACGTATGGTACTATTCCTGTTGTAACAGGCCTGGGTATCATCCTGGGCAGTCTTTTTATCAATCCCAAAGAATCCTCTCCATGAGCCAGACCGAGATCAATGCTACCTCATCGGTTCTGGATAATTACGGATGGCCCAGAAATTTCGGATGGGCAAAGGCCCCGTATCTTTTCTACGATCCTGCGCTGGTCTATGCTTCCCGCCGGCGGATTACAGAAATGGACAGGTATATTGTTTTTTCCGCTACTCACCTTGTCGCCTTTGAAATTATCGATTCAGGCTGGCTGGGCTATATGGGTATTTCCGTAGTTTCCCTAAAGGACAAGAAACGTTCAACCCAGGTTTTTCTCAGTCCCTTTCCTCTGGGGGCCTTTGAAATGCCGCCGGGGAGTGAAATGGGATCGATCCGTTTCAGGCGGAAGAGCGACCGGCTTGATTTTGTTTCCATGGGAGGGGGCGCCAGGATCATAAAGGCGGATGTACTGCGTTTCGGCCACCACAGAAGTCTCCGGGGAGAGCTTGTTCTCCTGGCCCTCGATGATTCAGAATCCCTCGTGACCAATCTTCCCTGGCGCAGGGAAAAATACGCTTTCCGCTATGCCCGCTCTTCTCCCTGGTACAGTGTCGAAGGGGTCATTCAGTTCGGCACATCGGAACTTGTCTTTACCCAGGGGAACGCATGGGGGATCTTTGAATGGAGCCGGGCCGTGCGCCCCAGGTCGGATCTCCGTTTTTACGCGGCCGCCTGCGGCATGGTGAAGGGATCCAGGATCGGTTTTTCCATAGGCTATGATACTTCCGATTCAAGCCCGGCCACGGAAAACGCCTTTTTTGTTGACGGAAAAATTCACAAGCTTGATCAGGTAACCTTTCATATCTCTCCCGGCGACTGGATGGATTCATGGCATTTTACCAGTAACGATCAGCGCCTCACCATGACTTTTCATCCCCACCAGGAACGGGAGGACAAGAATCAACTGCTGCTTTATTCCATAAGGCGGCGCCAGTTCTACGGTT
This sequence comes from Treponema sp., assembly GCA_031281925.1. Taxonomy (GTDB): domain Bacteria; phylum Spirochaetota; class Spirochaetia; order Treponematales; family Breznakiellaceae; genus JAIRNJ01. The sequence goes on from JAITES010000126.1 coordinate 4,687, forward strand.
TTTTTTCGGGTACGGTAATTCTGGATGACGGCAGCAGCATGGATTTCAAAAATCTTACCGGTTTTGCCGAACGGAAGAAGACTCAATTTTAGGGAAGCGCTGATTTAATGAGGCTGTCCGCAAAGTAACCGGCTTTGTGGACAGACACTAATTCATAAGTTCATCCAGGGCTTTTTCCGCTTCGGCAAATTCATCGAAGGGCATTGCGTGATCCCTGTAGATTATTGAGTTTTCGTGCCCCTTGCCCAAAAGCAGCACAAGGTCGCCCGGACGGGCAAGAGAGAAGGCCTTGCGGATCGCAAGGGGCCTTTCGGGAATGAGAAAGAGATTTTCTTCCCGCCCTAACGCGTCTCCTATACCCCCGGCAATTTCTTCAAGGATCTCCATCGGCGTCTCGCCCCGCGGATCCTCATCGCAGAGGACGATGAAGTCCGAATACTCTGCGGCAATGCGTCCCTGTTCGCTCCGTTTTTGCGTATCCCGCTCTCCCGCGGAACCGAAGAGGCTTATGATCCTGCCGCCTCCTTTGGAGATTCTGTCGCGCAGGGGAGGAAATATTGTCTGAAACGAAGAGGGTGTGTGGGCATAATCTATGAGAACCTCAAAGGGCTGTCCGCGGCTTACGGCGCTCATTCTGCCGTGTACGGGTTTTAATTCCGCCGCCAGGGGCGCAAGTTCCGCGACAGGTTTTTTCGTCAGGCGGGAAACGACGAGCAATGCGGCCATCACATTGTTTGCGTTAAAGGCCCCGGGCAGTCTGTCCCGGATATCGATTTCGAGTCCTTTCCTGTCCGCCACGGCATACCAGTTCCCGCCGGCGCCGCTTTCGATTGAGTGAAGCGAGAGATCCGCATCAAGCCCGTGGGCGCTGAAACGCAGTATATCCTGAGCCGTTGCCGCTTCAAAGTAGGACGCGCTTGTATCGTCCCCGTTGATCACTCCGAAGGGTTCAAGATTTTCATCCGGGCTTTCTCTCCTGTCCAGGGCACGGAAGAGATTTGCCTTGTCGTCCCGGTACTGTTCCCAGGTACCGTGGAATTCAAGATGTTCATGGGTTACATTGGTCATGACCGCCGCATCAAAGCCTACATTCCCCAGCCGGTTGGTTTTGGGAGAGAGGCCGTGGGAACTGGCCTCTACCACGGCATAACGGCAGCCGCCTTCCAGCATCTCGTAGAGAAGCCGCTGTACCGCCGTGGCTTCCGGCGTGGTCTGATGTTCGGTATTGAACATTGCGTCTCCTCCAAGGCTGTGCTGTACCGTGGAAAAGAAGCCCGCCCTGTTTCCCAGAAGCCTGAGAAGCTGCCAGATAAGGAAGACCGTAGTGCTTTTGCCTTCGGTCCCGGTAACCCCGGTAACGATGAGTTTTTCCGAAGGGAATCCGTAGAAGGAAGCGGCAATGGGGGACATGGCAAAACGGCTGTCTTGCACGGCGATATAGGCAATGCCTTCCTTTTTGCGGACAATATCCTTTTCGTGCAGAATCGCCGCGGCTCCCCGTTCAATGGCGTCATCGATAAAATCATGACCGTCGTTGTGGAGCCCCGGCAGGGCAAAATAGAGACAGCCCGGTTTTATGTTCCGGGAATCGTATTCAAGTCCGCGGATGACAGTATCTCTGTCGAAATCCTGATCTTCCCGGAGACCGGCCTCTTTGCGGATTTTATCCGTCAATATATCCTCTAATTTTTTTTCCATTCAGAATTCTACCTCTTCCTGTCCGCCAGTTCTTTTTTTAGTGTCCGCATTACAAGTTCCATATCCACAGGCTTTGCAATGTGGCCGTTCATGCCGGACATTATCGCCTTTTCTATATCTTCCCTGAGCGTATTGGCAGTCATGGCAATAATCGGGATGCGTTTTACATCTTCCCTTTCCAGTTTACGGATACGGCGGGTTGCCTCGTAGCCGTCCATGTTTGGCATCTGTATATCCATAAAGACAAGATTATAGTAATCCGGAGGAGAATCGGCAATTTTTTTTACCGCTATTACCCCGTCTTCGGCCTCATCAATTTTTATGCCGGTTTCCTCCAGGGATTCCCGAAGGATCTCCCGGTTGATTTCCAGATCTTCCACGAGGAGGATCCTTTTTTCCGAAAAATCGGGAGTCTCAAGAAAATGTTCCCTGGTTTCCGAAATACCGGCCTTTTCAAACGAAAGGACAAAATTAAAAGTAGTTCCGCTGTTAACTTCGCTTTCAACGGTGATGTTGCCGCCCATCGCATTAACCAGATACTGGCTTATCGCCAGCCCCATGCCTCCGCTTCCCAGCCGATCCGCCAGTCCGGCATCGGAGCTTGAAAGTACTTCTGCAATACGGGTCAGCTGGGTAGAGTTCATGCCTATGCCGTTGTCCCGTACCCAGAAACCGACCGTCAGCACCGTTTCTGTTTCGCTCCGGCATTCCAGATAGAGGCCGATTCTTCCGCCCCGGGAAGTAAATTTAACCGCGTTCTCCAGAAGATTGATAAAAACCTGCTTGAGCCGCAGTTTATCTCCCAGCACCGCTGTTTCCGGTATGCCTTCGGTACTGCATGTAAAATGTATCTCTTTTTCCCTGCAGCGGTGGGCCATCATGTTTTCAACTTCCCGTACCGTTCCCGGCAGGGAGAAGAGTTCCCAGTGCAGAGTAGGTTTACTGTTATCGGCCTTCGACATATCCAGAATGTCGTTGAGCAGGGCAAGCATGCGCGTGGAGGCGATAACGATCTCGTCAAGGTAACGGAGCGTCCTTGGGGAAGAGTCGGTGATTCTTTTGGCAATCTGGGTCATGCCCACAATGGCATTGAGGGGAGTACGGATTTCGTGGCTCATTCTGGAGAGGAATTCCCCCCTTGCCTTTGCGGTACTTTCAAGCTGCGCTGTCCTTTCCCTCACCTGAATCTCAAGTTTCTTTTTCATGCCGTGGCTGCGGATAAAGAAGACCAGGATGATTATGCTAAAGAGACAGAGAAAAAAAAGCATCCAGCCGAAGACGCCTGCCTGCCGCCGCGCCCTGCGGCCCTGATGATCGAAAACCCGGCTCTTCCATTGCTCGCCGACAGCATCAAGGTCTATGCCGCCCAGCGCCTTGTTGATTATGGATCTGAGTATGATTTCATTATGGTTAAGGCCGAAAGAAACAGTATAGGTACTGTCAAGGATTATATTTGATTTGTAGAGTGAACGTTCAAGAAAATTATTTACCAGCAGGAGTTTATTCCCCGTAGCCATGAGCACGTCAATCGCTCCACGATCCAGGGCGTCAAAGGCCCTGTCGTAGTTGTCATAGAACCTTGTTTTATCGTGGGAGGGAAACCATTTCCGGAACACGAACGCAGCATCAGTGTCCGTTACGAGTCCTGCCCTGACATGGAAGATATCCGCGGGGAGCAGATGCTCGAGCGAATTTTTTGATATGAGCACATAGTGATCGCTCAAATAGGGATCGGTACTGATAAAGGCCTTTTCCCTTTCGGCATTTGTCATGTCAATTTGTTCCTGCCCCTCAAGGCTTGTGCGCAGAACCGCCGTTCCCTTTTCAAGCAGGGAGAATTGGGTATCCTCATCTTCTTTCCGGCTGTTGATCCTTTCAAAACTCAGCCCGGTTTTCTTTTCTATCTGCCGCAGTATCTCTACCGCGATTCCTTCCCATGAGCGGCTCTGATCGTTATAGACCGAAACAGGATAATTTTCGTTTTCCAGAATAACCGGAATGCTTTTTTCTTCCTTAACCCTGCGCCCGATAAAGCGCTTCTCTTCCGGTTCCAGGCTTTTTACAAAAACATGACGCTGATACTCCGTGATTCCCTCTCTGTACATTTCCATGAAAAAAGCGGATGAGCCTGAGGCAAGGCATGCGTTGATTACCCGGACAAAGGGAGCCATCTCCCTGTTTCCGGTGCTGAAGGAAATGGGGCTGAAGATTAAAGGAGAGAAATATCCGGAAATAATATCGTCATGATCGGCCAGGACAGCTTCCGTTACCGATTCATCAAAAAAAACGTCAATGATCCCTTCACGGAGCAGAGAATAAACCTGGGAGTGGTTTGGCACCCCTGCCACTTCGAAGGGTGCTTCCAGGACAGGAATGACCTGGGATGCGGTAACCCCCTTGTCCAGGAAGCCGCAGCGGAGGGGACGTTCCCTGCGGATCTCCGCCGGGTCCTGAGCGCCTTTCAGCGTAAAGGCAAATATCGGGCGGCGGATCAGTTCATCGCTCATGAAGTAGCGTTTGGCCCGTTCCTCCGTGGGGGTGAATTCTCCGGAAAAATCAATTTCCCCGGCTGTCATGGCCTCAATAAGACCGTCCCACTCATAGATCGAAAGGACAAAGGGAATTCCGAAGAAACCGGAAAGCCAGTCGCAGAAATTCCGGCTAAAGCCCCCGCTTTCCCCTTCTTCCGTGTAGAACGTTTCGCTGTTGAGAAGGGCGCCGTAGTTAAGATACTCCCGTTTGGCAATGATCCGTTCAATAGCTTCAATATCCCGTTTCTCTACCCCCGGCACTTCGCGGAAGTCCGAGTACCGTGGAGGGACGTTTCCCCCCATCCCGCCGCAGCCGGAAAAAAGGATAAGGGGAAGGAGAAGCAGGAAAAGAGGCATTTACTTTTCTTCTCCAAAGACAATGGCGGTAAAGGTATAAAGCGACGCATCGGGGGCATCGTAGGAATGAGGGGGGAGCCCTGCCTTGACGCAGATATAATCCAGGTATTCATCGAGATCCCAACCCTGCTCCACCGGCACCTGAGGGAGGAGCACTCCCGATCTTCCGTGCCTGGAAAGGTAAAGCCCGTGAACTCCCACCTTGACCTCCAGCGGGTTGAAGCATTTTTCCATGGGGGAAAGCGCGGAAATTTCAAAATGGCAGAGCGGAAATTCGGCGGAATTCAGCGGGGGGAAACGGGGATCCCCAAACGCGGCCTCCAGAGCCATGGCTTTTACCGTATCGAGAAGGGGGCCTGCCGCGCTCATCCTGCCGATGCAGCCGCGAAGTTGCGCCTGCTTGTGTATCGTGACAAAGGCCCCGCAGGGATAAGTAAGGCTGCTCTCTCCGGGCGGGATCTCGCAATGGCCCGGTCTGCGCCCTTCCAGCCGGGCGGCAACACTTTCCCTGGCAGCTGAAAGGAGTAGTTTTTTTTCTTCGGCGCTAAGGGAAAAATTCATACTTTATTATAGCATGTAGAGCTGATATAGTAGAAGCGGAATATGCAGCGAACGGAAATATCAACGGAAATTTCATCTGTAAATTTGAAAAAATCACAGACGGAAAGCGGTTCCATTCTCCTGGCCGCCCTTAAATTTTCTTCCCCGGTTTTTTTGGGTTACCAGGCCATCGGGATTGCCTTCGGACTCCTCCTTGTCGAGGCGGGCTACCCCTTCTGGCTTGCCCCCCTCATGGGGATCTTCATGTACGCCGGGGCAGGGCAGTTTATCTCGGTGGGGCTCTTTGCCGCCGGCACAGGCCTGGCCGAGGCCCTGCTGGTCCAGCTCATCGTCAATGCCCGCCATATTGCCTACGGCCTGTCCATGCTGAAGCGTTTCAGATCCCTGCCCGCCTACCGTTTCTACCTGATCTATGCCCTCACCGATGAGACCTTTGCCCTCCTTTCGAGCCTGGAAGCCCCGGCCGAAAATGCGAACGCAGCCGAAGGTTCCCCTCCTGAACAGGGGGCGCTGGGGAAAAAACAGGGACGTTTCATGCTTTTAACGGCCCTCCTCGATCAATTCTACTGGGTCAGCGGCTCCCTCATCGGCGCCCTTGCCGGAACACTGATCCCCTTCAACTTTGAAGGCATCGCCTTTGCCCTTAGCGCCCTTTTTGTAGTTCTCATGATTGAACAGATCCTCAGGGTGAGGAAACCGGGAATTTTTGTCGTTTCCGCGGCTGCCGCGGTACTGGCAGTATTCCTGCTGCCCGGCAGAGCTTCGCTGCTCGGCGCCATGGCTCTTGCCTTCTGTATGGTTCAGCTGATCAATGCCGTTTCTTCGAAAGGCGCCGTTTCTTCAAAGGGCGGCGTTTCATCAAAAGGGCAAAGGGGAGGGGAGGAGTGAGCATCAGCACCTCCCAGGCGGTACTCTACAGCGCCCTCATGGGCCTGGCGATCTTCTTCTGCCGTGCGGCGCCCTTTCTCTTTTTCCGCGGAAAGGGCGGCGGCAAGGCTCGGGAGGCCTTTCTCGTCTTCGTGGAGAAGGTCGTGCCCCCCGCGGCGATGACCGTTCTCGCCTTCAACAGCCTTGCCGGTCCGGTAAAGGAAGACGTAAGGCTGGCGATCCCCGTGTTTACCGCGGCGGCCCTCAGCGCGGCCCTCCATCTCTGGAAGCGGAATCCTCTGCTCAGCATCTTCGGCGCGACAGCGGTCTACATGCTGCTTGTAAGGCTTTTGCCGTTGACATGAAAGCCCCGCTATGACAAGATCAGCCCATGGCAGAGCCGCCGCAGGCGGCGATATGCTTCCTTAAGCCTCGTACCCGGAGGGATACATGACCATTGAAGACCTAAAGGTAACTGCAGCCCTGGCCCACCTCAACCTGAGCGAGGGGGAACTGGCAGCCGCTTTTCCCGCGTTTGAGCAGATGCTCGGCTATTTTGCCGCGATGCAGGCTGCGGACAATGATCCGGATCTTCAGGGTACAGGCAGGGAGGATAACATCGGGGGGAAAGCCCAGGTTACATCGGCTTATTTCCGCCCCGATCAGGGTCTTGAGAATGCCGGCGGCATTGATACTGCCGGTTTGGCCGAAACCATGCTGGACAATGCCGGCGACCGGGACGGCCGCTTTGTGGTGATTCCCAACGTTCTGTAGAGGTAAGCATGTCCTATAAACTGCCTTCCGGCTTTGAAGCATATTTTAATGAATGGGAATCGAAGATAGGCGCCTTTATCGAATGGGCGCCGGACAAGGCCGGGGATTCTTCGGGGAAAGGCGGTGATGAACTGGCCGGGAAACCCTGTGCGGTAAAAGACAACATTGCCGTAAAAGGTTTTTCCGTAAGCTGCGGTTCAAAACTTCTCCAAAAACTCCGTTCCCCCTATACCGCCACCGCGGTGAAGAAACTTGAAGATGCAGGGGCCGCGGTACTGGGTAAAACCAATCTTGACGAATTCGGCATGGGATCTTCCACAGACAATTCGGGAATAAAGAAGACCAATAATCCCTGGGACACAAGCCGTGTGCCCGGAGGTTCCTCGGGCGGTTCCGCGGCGGCGGTGGCGGCAGGACTCGTGCCCTTTGCCCTGGGTTCCGATACAGGCGGTTCCGTCCGCCAGCCCGCAGCGTTCTGCGGCTGTATCGGCCTCAAGCCCGGTTACGGGGCCGTTTCCCGCTTCGGCCTTGTCGCGTACGCGTCGAGTCTTGAATGTATCGGCGTTCTCGCGGATACGGTGAAACGCTGCCGCGCGGTATTCAAAACAATCCGGGGGGCGGACCCCATGGATCAGACCAGCCAGGATGCCCCGGCGGCGGCTCCCGCGCTTACAGGAAACGCGGAAACGGTTAAGGGGAAGATCATCGGTGTGCTTTCCCCCGAAGCCATTGCCAGGGCGGTGGCCGCTGCGGTTCACGGTACAGGGGAAGAAGGCTCAAGCCTGGAGATTGCGGCCCAGGCCGCGGAACTGGAGGCGGAAGTCCGCAAAGGTTTCGATTCGGCAAAGGAAGGACTCAGGAGCCTCGGCTGCCGCCTTGAGGATGTGGATGTTCCCAGTCTCAAATACGGAGTGCCCGCGTACTATACGATTGCCACTGCCGAGGCCAGCGCCAACCTGGCCCGTTTCGATTCAATCCGTTACGGGAACCGTCCCGGCTATGCGGAGAACCCCGACGATCTTATTGACAAGGCCAGGGAAGCGGGTTTTGGGGACGAGGTTAAACTCCGCATCCTCCTGGGAACCTTTGTACTGCGTTCCGGCTTTCAGGACAGGTACTATCTCCGCTCCCAGCGTATCCGTTCCGCCATCCGCAGGGATTTTGAGTCCCTCCTCGGATCGTCCGCCTATACCGGGCCCGCGCCGCGCTTTGATGCGATTCTCATGCCCGTGTTTCCCACGAGGGCCTTTGACCGGGGGCCTTCTTCGCTTTCGCCTTTTGCCCAGAAGGCCGCCGACCTCTATACCTGCTGCGCCAATCTGGCCGGGCTTCCGGCATTGAGCTTCCCCGCCTCGCTTGAGGGGGGCCTTCCTGTGGGTGTGCAGCTTTTGGGCAGGGCTTTTGCCGAAGGGACGCTTCTGGATATTGCGGAAGCCTACACCGGAAAATTCCCCATAGGCCGCCCTCCGGGTTTTAGGGCCTTCTGGAATTAGTAAAGCCCGTAAAGCCTTTGCTTTAGAGCCGGATTTTATTAACACTTCGTGTTAATTTCGATTATGCGGCGATGCCGCCGCTTTTATCAGGAGTTTGCGTGTACCAGAGTTTCATCGGCCTTGAAGTCCATATTCACCTCTTGACCAAAACCAAGGTTTTCTGCGGCTGCCGTTCCGCCTTTGGGGATGAGCCCAATACCAACGTATGTCCTGTCTGCATGGGTTATCCGGGAGTACTTCCCAGCCTGAACATTGAGGCGATGCGCATGGGCTGCATGGTAGCCAGGGCCCTGAACTGCCGCATCCCGGAAAAGACCTGGTTTGAGCGCAAGCAGTATTTCTATCCCGATATGCCCAAAAACTATCAGATTAGTCAGTTCGGCAGTCCCCTGGGCCAGGAGGGCTGGGTGGAGCTTGAAGGGAAGACAAAGAACAGCGGCGGGGAAGAAATCTCCATCAAAAAAAAGGTGAGGATCAAGGAATGTCATCTTGAAGAAGACGCGGGGAAGATGATCCATACCGGTACCGTTTCCCTTTTGGACTATAACCGTGCGGGGGTCTCTCTTCTGGAGATCGTCACCGAGCCCGATATGGAAACCGGGGAAGAGGCAGAACTCTTCATTCAGCAGCTCCGCCGTACGGTCCGCTATCTTGGAGTCTGCGACGGCAACATGGAAGAGGGCTCCCTCCGGGCGGATGCCAACGTGTCGATCAACTTTGAGGGGAAGGGCCTGGGGAAGAAGGTGGAAATAAAGAACCTCAACTCAAGCCGTTTTGTAAAGCTGTCGCTTAACTATGAGATTGCCCGGCAGGGAGTGATGCTGGATACGGGCAGGGAAGTTATTCAGGAGACACGGCTGTGGAATGAAAACCGGGACGAGACAGCGCCCATGCGTACAAAAGAAAACGCGCAGGATTACCGTTACTTCCCCGAACCGGATCTCCCGGTCTTTACCCCGGACGCGGCCTTCCTTAAATCCGTCGAGGATTCTCTTGTTGAATTGCCTCTGGCCCGGCAGAAGCGGCTGGAAACCGGATACGGTATTTCCCCGGAACAGGCCGGCCTTATCTGTGAGGAAAAATCACAGGCGGATTACTTTGAGACCGCGGTTGCCGAAGCGGAAAAGCGGGGAGCCGGGAGAAAGAACGCGGCCCAGAAGATTGCCAACTGGCTCCTTCAGGACATAAAGCATATTCTTGTACGGGAAGACATTGGTTTGGATGACTTTGCCCTCAATCCCCGCCGTCTTGCGGCCCTCGTGTCTCTTACGGCTTCCGGCAGCATTTCCGGCAAGAATGCCAAACAGACGCTTGAGGCGGTGATAGCGGAAAACCGCGAGCCTGAGGACATCATCCGGGAACGGGGCTGGGAACGGCTTTCCGATCCTGCAAAGATTGCCGAAGCGCTTGAAACGGTGTTCGCAGCGGAAAGTAAAACCGTGGCGGAACTGAGGGAGCTTGCGGCCGCGGAAGAAAACAGGGGAATAGTGAAGAGAAGGCAAACCCTCTGCGCCTACCTTGTAGGAAAGGTAATCGCTGCCACGGGCGGCCGGGCGGATCCGGTGATTGCCGGAGAACAGCTGAGCAGGAAACTGGCCGGCTAATCATCTTCACGTTTTTTTATAACTGATTTTAAGGAGGGATTATGCGTCTGCTTGCTGCGGATACGGCGGCGGCTGCCAGAGAGAAGCTGCAAACAGAAATCGAACTTGCCGGGTGGGTACACCGCATCCGGGACATGGGGGGCATCAGCTTTGTGATCCTCCGGGATCGTTCCGGCCTTGTACAGCTGGTGTTTGATGAAAAGCCTGTGGATTCTTCCGGCCTTCCGCTGACACTGGAGTCGGTGATCCGTGTCCGGGGTGAGGCGGCCCTCAACGAGAAGGCGCCCGGCGGCGCGGAACTGCGCGTTGGCTCAGGCGGTCTTGAAGTGATAAGCCGGGCCGCGCCGGAACTTCCCTTCCAGGTAAACGGGGATCTCTCTAAAATCGGTATCGAGGCAATTCTCGACAACCGCACCCTCTCCCTCCGCAATCCCAAAATACGTTCCATATTCAGAATACAGGCTACGATCATCGAAGCCTTTTCCGCATACCTGCGCAGTCAGGGTTTTACCGAAATAAAGACAAGCAAGCTTGTGGGAAGCGGTACCGAAGGCGGCACCAACCTTTTTGAGGTTGAGTACTTTGACCGGAAGGTGTTTCTGGCCCAGAGCCCCCAGTTCTACAAGGAAGTCATGGTGGCGTCGGGGCTTGAACGTGTCTTTGAAGTTGCCCCCGCTTACCGGGCCGAAAAACACGACACGCCCCGGCATATCAACGAGTATGTCTCCCTGGACGTGGAGATGGGTTTTATTGATTCCGAACTTGAACTCATCGAACTTGAAAAGGGCCTGCTTGCCCATATCTTTGAAGAAGTGGCGATCAAGAACGCCGCGGATCTGGAAGCCTGGGAAGCCGCGGTTCCCGACCCGGCTTCGGTCGGCGCTTCTCCTGTCGTTCCCTATGAACAGGCCCTT
>JAITES010000127.1 GCA_031281925.1 Treponema sp.
GGGGGCGGTGAAGGGCTGATTTCGGAATTCCATAGGTTCATCTTTTGATGACCGGAATATATTTTTTTGGAGGATGATATGAAAAAGACGATGCTGTTACTGTGGAGCCTGACTCTGGCTGCGCTCCCCCTGTTCGCCGGAGGCGGCAGGCAAAGCGGCGGTTCCGCCGGGAGCGGCCCGGCGGGATTGGGCTGGTATGTGGGGGGCTCATGCCCCCAGGCGGATACCCCGGCGGTCCTGGCGGAGCTTAACAAGTACCTGGCGGAAAAACTCAACTGTACCCTGAAGATCATCGAGACCGACTTTGGCAGCTATACCCAAAAAATGCAGATGGTTATCGCAAGCCAGGAGCCCTTTGACATCTGTTACACCGCCCACTGGGTAAATAACTATTACAACAACGTCAGCAAAAGCGCGTTCCTGGAACTGGATGAGCTCCTGCCCCGGCACGCCCCCGAACTCTGGGCCCTGATACCCCCCAACGGCTGGGAGGCGGCGAAGGTGCAGGGCCGTATTTACGGGATCCCCAATCTGCAGATCTGGGTTATGACCAACGGCGTTTTTCTTGAAACCTCGTATTTGCAAAAATACAATACGGCGCCGTCCTCAATAAAAAACCTTACGGATATAGGGAATCTGATGGCCCAAATCAAAGGGGATAATCCGAACATGTATCCCCTGTCCGTGGATGCCATGGGCGTACTGGATTATCTCACCTTTGTTATGGGCTACGATGAGCTTGCGGGCCGCCATATTCCCGGGGTGGTGCTCCTGGAGAATTCCGGCCTGAAGGTGATCAACCAATTTGAGCTGCCCCAGGTACAGGCATTTTACCGGCTGATGCGGGAATGGAACCAGAAAGGCTATGTGCGGCCCGATGCGGCGACCATCAGTGAGGGGACGCCGGAACTGATGGCCGGAAGGCATGCCGTTAATTTTGTGGGGACCATGAAACCGGGTAACGACGCCATGGAAAAAATCCGCCACGGCGGCAGGGATGTAATCTCCGTTCCCCTTTCCGCTTCCTGGCAGACCACCAGCGGCATCACCGCCACCCTCAGCGCGATCAGCAGAACCTCCGCCCATCCCGACAAGGCCGTGGAATTCCTCAATCTGGTAAATACGGATAAGTATCTGTATAATCTAATCACCCAGGGTATTGAGGGTAAGCATTATACAAAAATCGACGCCAATTTCATCCAGCCTATTCCCAATTCCGGCTATGCCCCCAACGCGGACTGGATGTACGGGAATCAGTTTTTGGCGTACCTGAAGGAAGGCCAAAACATAAGCGACTGGGACGACACCATGACCATGAACCGAACCGCCAAGCCCTCCCCCGCGTTGGGCTTTGCCTTCGACTCCGTTCCGGTCCAGACCGAACTTGCCAGCGTAAGCGCGGTGGTCAAGGAATACGAGCTTTCCCTGTCCACCGGTTCTGTGGATCCCGCCCGGGTACTGAACGAAAAAGCATGCCGGCTTAACCTGGAAAACAGGGAGATCTATTACCCCTACGGGCAGGATGAAAGACTGATCTCCGCCATAAAAAACAGAGATATCTCCCTTGCCATGGCGATCGTGGGGGATATTAAAAACATCCTCCTGACGGTTCAGTATAGCAACGTCACCATGTGTATCATGGTACTGCTAAACAAGATCATTCCGGTTCTTGACCAGCCTGAAGCGGCGCTTCAGAATTCGCCAGGTAAAAGATCCAACGAACTGTATAAAGCCGCAGTGAGCAGGATCGCCAGGGAGATAGGCCTGGACCACGATACCTATTTTTACAGGGTCTTCAAAAAAATCTACCACTGTACCCCCCGGGAATTCTCGGAACGCTACCGTGGGATTGTATCTTTCTCCATGAAGCCGCTATAATGAATCCATGAAAAAAAGAATGTTGCCAAACATAAAAACCAAATCGGCGATGAAACTGAGTTTCATACTGATAGCGGGGATCCTCTCCGTAATCTTCTTCGCATGCTCAAAAGAGGAAGAATACTCGGCGGAAGAATTTGAGGCTCTGGGCTCCCGGGGGATAAACGAAATTCTGGAAAAGACGGTGAGCAAGCCCTGGCGGGGGGAAGAGTTCGTTCCCGGCACGGTGAAGGGAACCTGGAATTCGGTAACGCAGGCCGACCCGAAGAGTTTCAATCTGCTGGTTGCCGAAAAGGATGTCCCCACCTCCGCCGTAACGGCCGCCATGACCGACTACCTTATTGATTACGATACCGTAAAACGGGAATGGAAGGCACGTGCGGCGTTCTTTGAAGTGATTGCCGATGAGGAAAACGATACGCTCAAGGTTGTCTATACTCTTCGGGACAATCTCTACTGGAGCTACTATAATTCAAGTCAAAAGATCCCGGTTACAAGCGATGACGTGATCTTCTGGTACAATGAAATTTCAGGCGACCCGGAGTGTCAGAGCAGCGCTTACTATCAGCAGTTCCTTACCATGAGCGACGGCAGCGAAGCTCATGTTGATATCGAAAGGATCAGCGACAAGAAGTTCTCTTTCAATTTTCCGCGTATTGTAGCGGAACCTTTGCTTGCCACGAATATGGACTTTGGCCCGGCCCACATCTACAAGAAGGCCAAGGATGAAGGCGGCGTACAGGCGGTTCTTGATCTTTACAGTGTTGCCGCGGATCCAAAAACAATTCCCTCCATGGGCGAGTGGTTTCTTGCCGAATACATTCCCGGCCAGCGTCTGGTGTACAAACGGAATCCCGATTACTGGAATGTTGACAAGGCCGGGACTTCAATCCCCTATATCGAAGAGAATATCGTTCAGATAATTCCCGATGAAAATACGCAAAAGCTTATCTTCATGGAAGGGAGAACCGAAGCCTATTCCCTGCGGCCCGAAGATCTTGACGAGATGGTCAACAAGCAGGAATCCGCCTCTTATACGGTGTTCAATGCGGAAGGAAGCCTGAGCGCCGCATACTGGACTTTCAACCAGAATCCCGTTCATTCAGGCAGTCCCAAATACAGGTGGTTTACAAAAAAAGAATTCCGTCAGGCGATGAGTTGTCTTCTCAACCGGGAGCGGATCATAAACCAGGTGTACCGGGGTCTTGCGGAACCAAAGCTTGATTTTTTCCCGGAACCGAATCCCTTCTACAATCCCGAAATAAAACTCAAGTATCTCTATGATCAGAAAAAGGCCCTTGAGCTTCTTGAGTCCGCGGGTTTCAGGCGGGATTCAAACGGCGTTTTGCGGGACAATGAGGGTAACGCAATTGAGTTCGATCTTAGCATACGTTCCGAAAGTACAATCATGTCCGATATTGCTTCCATTATAATGAATGAACTTGACGGCCAGGGGATCAAGGTAAATATCCGGGTGCTGGATTTCCAGAAACTGGTTGAACAGCTCTTCAGCACTTTTGAATGGGACTCCATGCTGATGGGGCTCTCCGGTTCAAACATCTTTCCGTCCCAGGGCAGCAATGTCTGGCCTTCTTCGGGGAATCTGCACATGTGGTATCCCAATCAGGAAAAGCCCGCCACCGCCTGGGAAGCGCGGATTGATTATCTTTACAACGAAGGATCCTATACCATCGACAAAGAAAAAGCCCGCGCAATATGGAACGAGTATCAGGAGATCATTCTGGAGGAGATGCCGGTTATCTCCCTCCTCCGTTCAAGGGGCTTCTGGGCCCTGCGGAACCGCTGGGATTTTAGCAATGTGTATTTCGACAATATCAACGGCGCAGAGACGAGCCATATCTTTTTGAAATGAAAAAACCGGTGGAGGCGATAGCCTTAATCTTCTCTCCGTTTCACAAATTCAAACGCAGGGCGCCTCTTTTGGCCTATGTCGCCGGGCGTTTCTGCATCATGCTGGTGATGCTTTTCCTCCTGGGCTTTGCGGTCTTCGGTCTCATGGAACTGGCTCCGGGCGACATTGTGGATCAGATCATGATGCAGCAGCTCTTCAATGAAAGTCAGGGAAGGGCCGGGGTAAACCGGGAAGCGATGAACATGGATCAGCTTGCCGCGCAGCGTGCATACCTGGGGCTGGACAGGCCTTTTTATATTCAATACTTCAAATGGCTTGAGCGTCTTGTCATTCATCACGATCTTGGAGTAAGTCTCATCAGCCGCGCGCCTGTCTCTTTTCTGATTGCAAGCCGGCTTCCCAATTCGCTGCTTCTCAATATCATTTCGCTGGTGCTCATTACGGTCTTTTCTTTTTTACTGGGAGTTTATTTTTCCACCAAAGCCGGAACCAGGGCCGATCTTGCGGTAACGTTTTTTGCGCTTGTGCTTCATGCGTTTCCCGGTATTCTCCTCCTGATCCTGCTCCAGCTTTTTGCAAGTCTTACAGGTCTGTTCCCGGTTACCGCGTATCCCGATTTTCCTTTTTCCGAAGCGCCGGGACGTTTTGTGTTTTCCTACGCGCACCATATCTTTCTTCCCCTGCTTACCGCGTTCCTGGGAGGAATCGGCGGAACCCTGAGGATGATCCGGGCCACCATGCTTGATCAACTGGGGCAGCCCTACATTACAAGCCTGAGGAGCCGGGGCATTGCCGAATGGCGGATCTACTTTAACCATGCGTTCCGCAACACCCTGAATCCCTACATCACCGGAAGCGCAAATCTTCTTGCGGGTTTGTTTTCAGGCTCTCTGATCCTCGAAATAATCTTTGCGTATCCGGGAATCGGAAGGCTCATGTATGAAGCGGTACTGCAGGAAGACATCAACCTTGTGCTTACCAATATCATGTTCATTTCATTTCTCGTTCTGGTGGGAATGGTTCTTGCGGACATTCTGCTTGCGCTCATTGATCCGCGGATCAGATACGGGAAAGAATGATGAAAAAGTTTTTTGTGTATCTGAGAACACGGCCGCTTGGAATGATTTCGCTTGCGGCGCTGCTGCTGCTATATCTCTTTATGATCTTTGCCGAGTTTTTTGCGCCCTACGCTCCGACTTCTTCCTTTGCCGACAAAACATACCATCCGCCGAATCTGCGATTCTATCAGGGACGGCTTCAGGCTCAGGAATGGCGTGTGAACAATTCGGTATCGTGGAAGTATGTGCGGATACGGGCAAGTTACGAAAAGGTTCATCTTTTCGGAAAGGGCGAAGCCTACAAACTGCTGGGGCTTATTCCCATGGAGCGGCATTTCTTCAGCACTGATAAAGGCGCGTATCCTGTTTTCCTTATGGGGGCGGATAACCTGGGGCGGGATGTTTTTTCCAGAATCATTTATGGTTCTCGGATCTCGCTGACAATCGGTTTTGTGGCAACCGCGATCTCTCTTGTTTTGGCGGTTCTCTTCGGCGGACTTGCCGGTTACTTCGGCGGATTTGCCGACTGGTCGATCATGCGGGTTTGCGAATTCTTCATGCTGATCCCCGGTCTCTATCTCATTCTCTTTCTCCGTTCGCTTTTATCCAGCAATATGGATTCAGGCCAGGCCTACATGATGATCACGGTTATTCTGTCGCTGGTCGGCTGGCCCGGTTCCGCGAGAACTTTCCGGGGTATGGTACACGCCATCAAACGGGAAGAGTTTGTCATGAATTCACAGCTTGAAATGATTCCTTCAACGGTGATCATAAGCGGGGACATTATTCCGCAGATTGCGAGTCTGTTGATTGTAAGTGTTGCGCTTTCCATTCCCGGCTTCATCATGACCGAGACAACCCTTTCCTATCTTGGGCTGGGTATTACCGATCCGGCGGTAAGCTGGGGTTCAATGATCAAACGGGACATTTCTACCTTGAACAATCTGCGGAATTACCCATGGCTTTTGAATCCTGTCTGGTTTCTTTTGGGAGTGACTCTTGCCTTCAACTTTCTTGGCGACTGTCTCCGGGATTTTTTTGATCCGTACCACACACGAAGTTTTGGATTGAGGTTCTGGATTCCTGATTTTATTAAAAGAAGAAAGGGCGGCAAACCGGGTTCCGGAAATGAGCTTCCCGAACTTTCGTTGACCGGAGAGGAACCTCATCCTGCATTTTCGGCGGAGGATACCGGCTCACCTGTATTGCTGGAAGTAAGGGATCTTGCCGTAAGCTTCAGCATACTGCGGGGCAGATCCTCCGCCGCGGTACATGCCGTGCGCGGGCTTTCATTTGTTTTGAAGCGTGGAGAGATTCTGGGCATCGTAGGTGAATCCGGTTCCGGGAAGAGTGTAAGCACCCAGGCCATACCCGGTCTCCTGCCGGCAAACGCGGAAATCTCAGGATCAATCCGCTTTGAAAATTTTGAACTGCTTGGAAAGGATATTGAAACCCTGAGACAGTACCGGGGAAAGAAGATCGGTGTGATCTATCAGGAGCCGGGGAGATCATACGATCCTCTGCAGAATATGGGGAATGTGTTTCTGGAAACATTCAGGAACAGGGAACCTGAAATTGAAAGAGAAGCCGCATTGGAAAAGGCCGCCGCCCTGCTTGCGGAAGTCGGGCTGGACAACGGCAGGGAGAGGCTGGGCAATTTTCCGCATCAGTTTTCCGGCGGACAGCTTCAGCGTATCGGCATTGCATTGTCCCTTGCCCAGGGCTGCGAGCTCTTAATCGCCGATGAGCCTACCACCGCCCTTGATGTAACCATACAGAAACAGATCGTCACCCTGCTCAAAACGCTGCGGGAAGAACGGGGTATCTCTATCATCTTTATCAGTCATGACATAGATCTTGTTGCGGAAATTTCAGACCGCATCATGGTGATGTACGGCGGCCTTGAGATGGAAGCGGGGAATGCGAAAGAGATACGCTCTTTGCCGCGGCATCCCTATACCCGCGCTCTCCTTGCGGCCTCTCCGCGTTTCGGGAGCCACTATTCAAAGGAGCGCCTGAAAACGATCCCCGGCAAGGTAGCGGATCCGGCAAAGCCGGAACCGGGCTGTCCCTTTGCGCCCCGCTGCGCCGAAGCCCGGAGTGAATGTGTCAAGGGGATACCTCAATTACAGAAGGACGACTCCCGCGAAATCCGCTGCATTGGTGTGGGGCTTTGATATGAGAGACTTAAAAAATCAAACCGATGGAAAACAAAGTTTCCCGCAGATACTTACTGTTTCCGGCCTACAGAAACGTTTCAATCTTGAAGCCGGCTTCTTTGCCCGCTTTGGAACTTTTGTCTACGCGGTCAATGATATCTCCTTTACGATACACGAAAATGAAAGTTACGGCCTTGTCGGTGAATCGGGCTGCGGCAAAACAAGCACGGCGCGGCTTCTGGTGCGTATGTACGAAGCGGATTCAGGCAGCATCATGTACCGGGACAGCACCGATGTGCTGCGCCTGGAAGGCAGGGATCTCCGCTCTTACCGGGGAAAGATAAAGTATGTGTTCCAGGATCCTGCCCGTTCCCTGAACCCCAGGAAAAACATCTACGAGATACTCACCGCGGGAAGCCGCTGGTCGCTTTCGTGGCCGGGAAAGAGAGAAGCCCGTGAGGAAGCCGCGGCCATGCTGGAAGAGGTTGGACTTTCAAAAAATGATCTTGAAAGAAGGCCTTCTGAATTTTCAGGCGGACAGAGGCAGAGGATTTCCATAGCACGGGGACTCATGATGAAGCCGGAACTTTTGATATGCGATGAAGTTGTTTCCGCGCTTGATGTTTCGATACAGGGCCAGATACTCAACCTGCTCCTTGATATACGCCAAAAACATTCACTCTCCTTTTTATTCATCGCCCATGATCTCAAGGTGGCCTGTTATTTCTGCGACCGAATCGGCGTCATGTACAGGGGAGAGCTTATGGAAGAAGCGGAAGCGAAAGACCTTTATAAATCCGCCCTGCATCCCTATACAAAGCTGCTCTTCTCCTCGGTTACCGGCAATGAAGTTTCGCAAAATATCCCCGGGAGGCATACGCATGTAATGCGGACGCATGTAATGCGGACGCATGCAATGCGGGCGCATGATGCGGCAATACATTCATCCGCGGCGGGAACAGGCTGCGCCTTTGCGTCCCGCTGTCCCATTGCGGAAGAAAAATGCTTCCGTGAACATCCGGGAATAAAAGAAGTTGAAAACGGACACCGTATCCGATGTTTAATGATCTGATCGATACATGGTTCAAAGAAACATACGGCAGCCCTACCGCCGTACAGGCCGAGGCATGGCCGCTCATTGAAAAGGGAGAAAACGTACTTGCACTGGCTCCCACCGGCAGCGGTAAAACCCTCACCGCATTCCTGGGCGTCCTCTCCCGTTTCTGTAACGGAGATTACGATCCTGGGGAACTGACGGTCCTCTATGTGTCTCCTCTCAAGGCCTTGAACGAAGACATCAAACGGAATCTTCTTGAACCTCTGGAGGCTCTCCGCAAACGTTTTGCGGACAGGGGGAGCGAGTTTCCTCCCATACGGGTTGAAACAAGATCCGGGGACACTCCGCAAGCAGAACGCCGCCGCTTTATAAAAAGCCCCTCTTCCATTCTGGCTCTTACCCCGGAGAGTCTTGCGATTCTTCTGAACAGCGGCAAGGGGAGAATGATCCTGTCCACCGTAAAGCTTCTCATCATCGACGAGATTCACGCTGTTCTGGGCAGCAAACGGGGAAGTTTTCTTTCATGCCAGATAGACCGGCTCTCCCTTATTGCGGGCAACTTTCAGCGCGTCAGTCTTTCCGCTACGGTGAGGCCTCCTGAAGCCGCCGCTGAATTTTCAGGCAGCGGCAAATACAGGGTGCACATCGTCTCTCCCCCCGCGAATAAAAAAACAGACTTCCGGGTAGAGTTTCCCGAAACGGGTTTCAATCAAGGTTTCAATACGAAGGCTGAAGAGAAATATGACAACCGTTACAGGGCTGCGGCACATTACATCCTTGAACGCCTGAATCTTCAGAAACAAATTCATGGACAGGATGAAGGACAGGGCCGCCATTCGGTTCTTGTTTTTACCGATTCGCGAAGACAGGCGGAACGTCTCTGTCTCTTTATAAACCGGGAAGCGGAAAGTTTTTTTGAAGGGAAAAATTTTCAGGCAAGACAGATTGCCTATACCCACCATGGATCGCTTTCAAAAGAGATCCGCCGTGCCGTGGAACAGGGCTTTGCCGCCGGAGAGATCTCCTGCGTTGTTGCCACCGCGTCCCTGGAACTGGGAATCGATATTGGCGCCGTGGAAGAAGTTATCCTTGCCGGCACTCCCCGCTCGGCTTCTTCGTGCATGCAGAGGATAGGGCGCTCGGGACACGGGGTTGGCAGGGTAAGCCGCGGCAGGCTTATCCCTTTACATACGATGGATCTGCTTAACGCCGCCGCGCTTGAAAGAGCCTTTAAGGAGATAAATATTGAGGAAACCTACCCTCTAAAGAACCCCCTGGATGTACTGTCCCAGCTCATACTGTCTCTCTGCACGGAACAGGACAGAAATGTTGATGAACTCTTTGAATGCATAAAAAATTTTTATGTGTTTAACACGCTCAGGCGCGGCAGCTATGACAGGGTGATCAAAATGCTCTCCGGCGGATACAGGATCCGGGATTTCAAAGCGAGGCTTTACTTCGACAAAAAAAGCGGAGAGTTACGCGCGGCGCCTGGTACACTCCAACTCCTCTACCAGTCCGGGGGAGTCATTGCCAGCCGCGGACTTTATTCCCTGCGTCTGGCGGGGGGAGAAGGCGGAAAGCCGGGAACAAAAATCGGCGAACTGGATGAGGAATTTGTCTGGGAAAGGAGACTCGGCGACAGTTTCGATTTTGGTGGAAGATCCTGGCGCATAAACTCAATTTCAAGCGAAGCGGTTGAGGTACTGCCCTGCGAAAAAGTTTCGGGCTTTACTCCCTTCTGGCGGGCCGACGCCATGTTCAGTTCTTCCGTAATTACAAAATACAAACTGCAGCTTCTCGACTATCTTGCCGCGGGCAATACCCTGCCCGAAGAGCCTTACGGAAAACTCAATCTCCTGCTCGCGGAACAGAGAAACATTCAGGGATCTCCCGGCGGAAGCGATTCAATTCCGGTTGAGATTATCGACGATCCCCTGGAACGCAAGGATGCGTTGAGGATAGTTATCCACAGTTTCAGGGGTGGAAGAATTAACTATCCCCTGTCGCTTGCCCTGGCGGAGGATCTGGAAGAGAAACTTGGGCTGCGCTCTGAAAGTTTCTGCGACGATAACGGCATACTTCTTCTCATCCCCCGGAAGGAGAATAGTCCGTCTGGAATAGAAATTCTTGTCCGCGATAGTATCATGTCAATGGATCGCCTTGAACAGGACTTAATGCGGGGCGAGAGACTCTTCAGAAAGAGGCTTGAGTCTTCAGGCCTTTTCGGCGCCGCATTCCGGGAGGCCGCAGAACGGAGTCTCGTTCTGCCGCGTTCCGGTTTTGGAAGGCGTACTCCGCTCTGGGTTATGAGGCAGCGTTCAAAACGTCTCTTCGATGAAGCCTCCGGTATCGAAGATTTTCCCCTTACCGCCGAAGCATGGCGGACTTGTCTGCAGGACGACTTTGACATGGAAGGCTTCAGGGATCTTATCACCTCGCTCTGTGACGGAAACACCGGCCTTTTCTTTTTCAAATCGGGACGGCCCAGCCCCTTTGCCCGTTCTCTTGCCTGGCAGGAAACCGCTGCACTTATCTATGAGTATGACGACAGGCCGGAACTGCGCGGAGAAGTAAAGCGCGGCGATTCAGGGAAAGGCGGACTTTCGTCTTCCCTTTCGGACAGGGTAATTGATGAGGCTCTGGGAGACGCTTCCCTGAGGCCCATACTTCCCGAAACCGTAGTTGAAGATTTTGTCTCCCGTCTCCGCAGGGAAAGGGAAGGGTGGACGCCTGAAGACGAAACATCCCTTGCGGAATGGATCAAGGAAAGGGTTATCATTCCCTGTGATGAATGGGAAAAACTCTGCGGCTTTCTTCCCCGTCAATTAAAGGAAACTCTGGATAAGGATCCTTCACTGGGAGGGAAGATTGGAAAGGTAAAACGAAATAACCTGGCCCTTCCCTGCATGATCCACCGGGAACTGCGCGGCGAATGGGAAAACGATCCCCTGTCTCTGGCGGCGGCGGTTCTGCGTTATGAGGGTCCTCTTTCTCTTTCAAGGATTTCATCCCTCTTCGGCATCGGTTCTGCCGAAGCGCTTGATACAATCGAAAGCCTTGCGGAAGAAGAGAACCTCTTTGTTATGAATGTTTCGGTAAAATCAGGGAACGCGATTGAGGAGGATCTTGTCTGCGACAGGGAGAATCTCGAACTTCTCCTGAGGCTTTCGCGAAAGAAAAACAGGGCGCAGGTTAAGGAAAGCCCTCCTTCCGTACTGGCTCCCCTGTTCGCCATGCGGCAGGGCCTCCTGCCCCGGAATGGAAACATCTCCGCGGTGGAAAGTCTCTATGGATATGCGGCTCCGGTGCGGCTGTGGGAGACGGAGTTCCTTGCATGCAGATCAAATTACCGGCCCGAAATTCTTGAACAGGAGATCAGGGAAGGCCGCCTGATCTGGTACGGCGCGGGGAAAGAGAAGATTGCCTTCTGCGTTCCTGAGAACTTTGAACTTTTCTTCGCACACGCTTCCGCCCCGGTAACAGACACAAAGGTATTTGAAAACTCAGATGAGTTTTTTCACAGGCCCCGTGATTTTTGGGAAATAAAAGAGGCCTCCGGTTTGGGCCTTGCCGAATGTGTTGAATTTATCTGGAAAGAAGTCTGGAACGGCAGACTCAGTTCCGGTACATGGGAAGCTCTGCGGAAAGGTATCGAACAGGGCTTTAAGGCGGAAAGTTCGGAAGAGATCCCGGCTGTGACGAAAGGCTTCACCAATCCGGCCTTCAGCCGTGCGGGGAGAGAGAGACGCATCCCCGCGGCGCTTCGTCAGCGGTGGCAGAATGGTTCTCCCCTTCCGGGAACCTGGTTTTCGCTGGACATGGACAGCTTCACAGAAGATTCCGATCCGGCTTACGAGGATCAGCTGAACCGGGAGAGGGTACGGGAGCTGTTGAAGCGTTATGGAATTATTGCGCGTCCGCTGCTTGAGGCGGAATCTCCCCTTCTCTCCTGGAGAAATCTTCTCCCCTCAATCCGCCGCATGGAACTGGCAGGAGAAATAATCGCGGGCCGTTTTGTATCCGGCATCGATTCCCTGCAGTTTGCCCTTCCTTCAATCATCAGGGAACTGGATGAGGCGCAGGATGCTTCATTCAGAGACATCTATTGGATGAACGCTGCGGATCCCGCAAGCCCCGCAGGACTCAAAATAAATTTCGATGATCCCGCTTACCGCGAAAACCTTCCGTCCCGGCTTCCGCTTTCAAGGCTCTGCTTTCGCGGAAACAAAATTGCCGCCGTTTCCAAACGGAACGGAAAAGAACTTGAGATTTTTACCGGCCCCGATGATCCTGATATTATTAAAATTCTCGAATTTATAAAGATGCCGCACACCCGCAGCATTCACCCTGAAAAAAAGATCCTTATAGAAACCATCAACGGGCAAAGCGCGGCCTTGAGCCCATATAAGGCGGCCCTGAAATCAATGAACTTTTTACAGGACAGGGGAAATCTTATTCTCTGGTAAGTGAGCCGGCTTTAATATTTCCGCAAAAGATCCAGGGGCTTTAATCTTCCCGCCCTCGCCGCCGGAAGCAGAGCGGCAATAACGGAACAGAGAACCGTTGCAAAAATAATGGCAAAGAGCGCAGACCAGTCGATAATGATGGGAATATTTTCAAGATAGTAACCGGGATCGAGAAGCCTCACCTTTCCTCCGTGAAAGAATCCGGTAACAAAACTCAAAACCGATTCAAGTCCCCTCACAATGGAATTGATAAAGTAGCCGATCAACAAACCTGCGCTTCCACCGGCAAGCGCGCCGCTGAGGCCTGTAAGAAAGGCTCCCCAGATAAAGATCCTGCGGATCTTTTCGGGCCCGGCGCCCGCGGCCTTGAGCACCGCAATGTCCCTCTGCCGCTCAATGACCAGCATTGACGTAGCGGAAGAAACATTCACCGCCGCTACCAGCACTATCAGCGCCATGATGAAGAGGAGAAGCTGCCGCGTTGATTCATAGGAACTGTACTGGGACTGCATGAGCTGTTTCCAGGTGTATACGCCGTAACCGGACTCCAATGCCCGGAAGATGTCGGGAAAACTGCGTTCAAGACCCTCATAGGGATCATCCGTTTTCAAAATCAGATAAGAACTTGAAAGGCCGGATGAGAGGATGCGATCCGCTCCCTCAAGATTTGTAATGCACCAGAGGGCATCAAGCTCCCGGTAACCGGAAGAGACAATGCCCTTCACGGTAAAAGGCGTCATCCGGGGAATGCTTCTGCCGTCGCTTCCCTCACGTATCGTCATGATACGGACTGTGTCTCCCGTTTCCGCGCCGACCGATTCCGCAAGAGATTCTCCCAGAAGCAGTTCCTTTTCATTTTCAAGATCCAGGGAACCCGAACGGAGTTCAATGAAACGGGCGCTTCCCTGATCCTGCCAGAACGAAGAATCAAGAGAGCGAATCGTGGCGCCGGTCTTTCCTTTTTTCCCGACAAGAACTCCAAGACCGTACCGTTCTTCCCAGACGCCGCGTATGCGGCTTGAGCCTTCAAGACGGGAAATTATTTCATCCCAGCTCTCCGTCCCTTCAAAAGCATGAATCTGCAAATGTCCCGTGCCCAATTCGACGTAACGATCCGTTATGCCGCGTATCATTCCGTCCGCAACGATAAGGGTAACGACAATGGGGATGAGACTTATCGCAATCCCCGCGGCCGCTCCGCGAAGGTAGCGCCCGCCTTCCTTTGCCCTGCCCAGGAGATACCGGATTGCGATAAAAAAGGCAGCGTTCGCTTTCACAGAAGGACTCCGTGATCCAGCGTATAACGGATGGAAGCGCGGGCGGCTACCTTTTCATCATGAGTTACGACGATCAATGTCTTGCCCCATTTCTCCGCGCTGGTATAGAGAAGATCGGCTACCATGGCGCTGTTATCGGGATCGAGATTCCCGGTAGGCTCGTCGGCGAGAAGCAGATCAGGATCGTTTATCATTGAACGGGCAACCGCCACCCGCTGCCTTTCGCCTCCCGAAAGCTGGGAAGGAAAATGTGACAGTCTCTCATCAAGGCCGACATCGGAGAGTAGAACCTGAGCCTTTTCCAGCGCATCCTTTTTTTTCATACCCGCAATGTACGCGGGAAGCATGACGTTTTCAAGGGCCGTAAAATCCTTGAGAAGATAGTGAAACTGAAAGATGAAGCCGACCTGACGGCTCCGGAACGATGAGAGGGCCGCCTCGGGAAGGCCGGTAATATCACTGCCGGAAACCAGAACTCTGCCGGAATCCGCCCTGTCAAGGCCCCCGAGAATATTGAGAAGCGTACTCTTGCCGCTTCCGCTCTGGCCGGTAATGGCCACCGCCTTTCCCGTTTCAATTTCAAGGCTAATCCCTTTAAGGATGTGCAGCGTTTCTGCGCCGGAAACATAATCCTTTACAATATTTTCTATCCTTACCAGGACAGGATCATCACTCATAACGCAAAACCTCCGCAGGATTGGTACGGGAAATTTTTCCGGATGCAAACCACGCGGCAAGCAGGGCGGAAAAAAGTCCGAACAGATATACAAGAACCACTTCCCGGGCAATAATCCGCGAGGGGATCTCCTTAAGATAAAAGACCGCGGGGGAAAAGACGGCAAACTCTCCGGCTTCCCCGACTCCCGCCAAATCGAAAAAGAAATTAAGGATGGCTATGCCGCCGTTAACCGCCGCTTCAAGAAAAGTAAAGAAGGCGGGGATGTTTGAGGCAATGACAAGACCCAATACAAGGCCTGAACATGCGCCGGTAAAGCCAATCAAAAAACCGTCCCAGACAAAGATAAGCCTTACCGCCCTTTCTCCGGCTCCCACAGCCCGGAGCAGTCCAATCTCTTCCCTTCTTTCAAGCACTGTCCGCCGCTGAGCCTGGAAGATATTGAGCCCCACCACGATAAAAATGAGAGCGACCAGAATAAACATAAACAGTTTTTCTGTCCGCAGGGCGCCGAAAAAAGCCCGGTTATAGTCACGCCAGCTTGAAAGTTTTACTTCTTCCATCCCTGCAACGGAAGAGAGGCTTTCCCGGATGCGTTCCAGTTCCGGCCCGTCCCGGAAACGGTCATGTATCTTTATCCCCATACAGGGTTCGGCATCGGAAATATCCTCAACGGAATCAATATTGATATAGGCCCAGCCCAGATCGTATTCATAAAAACCGGTTCTGAACACTCCCCGGACACGGAAGAAACCTGCCGCGGCATCCTCTTCCCCGCCGCTTCCCGCAAGAAGAGAAGGAATGGAAAATATGTTTACCTCGTCTCCAAGGTGAACTCCGAGTCTCCATGCCAGTTCCGCACCAAGCAGAATATCCCGATCCCCCCTGATGTCAAAGCTTCCTTCCTCAAAATCAAGCTTTGCCGCAAAGCCGGGATCTTTTTCACTTGCGTCAGGCTCGAGCCCGCGGACAAGGGCCGCCTGTTGCCCTCCCCGTTTACCCCTGGCAAGACCCTGGAATTCCCGGAAGGGAACCGCGGCGGTGATCCCCGGAAGCTTCGTGATTCTCTGTTCAAGGAGCCCGGCGGAGCGCATATCAAAATTTTCAAGCCGTATATGATACGAAGAAATTTCCAGTATGCTTTCTATGAATCCAAGCTGGAAACCGTTCATCACCGACAGTATCACTATCAGGGCAAGGACACCGGTTGCGATTCCCAGGATTGCGAGAATGGGAGCGGGTGAGTTTTTTCTCCCCCTGCCCACATAACGGGAAGCTACAAAACCAATCCATGAAAAGTGAAATTTTTTCATCAGTTTTTTACCCGCTCTTCCCGGATCTTTCTCCCCTTTTCCCAATAGGCCCGCAGCACTACTTTTCCGTCCATCAACAGCTCCTCTGTTTCTTTTTCCCCGTTTATACTTACCTGTCGTTCCAGAATTCCCTTTACATAGTCTTTTTCAGAGATTCTGTTTCCCTGCGCGTCATAGGTATAGTCTACCCTTCGTGCTGGTTTGCCGTCTTGTTCTGTGGTTTTGGACGGAGGAGCTTTCTTTTCCTCTTCCACGGTTTCTTTCTTTTCCTCTTCAAGAAAAAGAAGAATGGATTCAAGCCGTTCCCCGTGCCACTGGTAACGGAGAAGTCCCAGGAAGGCGCCCGACTCATCCTCACGCCTTTCGCTTAAAACCCTGCCCCGGCTATCGGTACTGAATACCGCCCTGAAAACAGGTTTCCCGATAGCATCCTCAAGAAAGTCCGAAACAAACGCGGGGGCAGGATTGACAAATGTATTGTCGGCCGCATTGCGGGGAATGATCAGCGGAATCCGTATAAGATGACTGTTTGCCTCTTCCCCGCCTTCGGCGCCGAAGAGCCGTTCCATGGCCCTGACGGCGCCGGAACGGTTGTAACGGTAATGATCCGTATAAAGATTTTTTTTGCTTTCCTCTTCTCCGGTTTTTTCCACCATGGCGGCTTCCGCCCGGATCAGCGCATCCTGCCTGTAAAAAAAATCGGTGACGGCTTCACTGCCGTCGGTATAAAAGGTAAGATCCCTGGTAAGGAGCCCTTTCCTGTCATAGAGATCCGCAAAACCCCAGGCTTTTTTTTCAGGTTCTTCCTCTTCTTCCGTTTCCCCGGTTTCTTCGGTTTCCCCGGTTCCTTCAGCCTCTCCGGTTTCTTCAGCCGCCGCTGCCTCTGCTGTTTCCACGGTTTCAGGCGGCGGTTCCTCCTCTTCCGCGGCAATAGGCTCTTCCCGGGTGAACACTGCCGCCAGACGGACTACACCGCCCTCTTCCGAAAAGAGCCACTGTATGCGCGATTCGGTGCGGTTTTCGTAGAGGCTGCGCTTCTCTATCTTCCATTCCGAATTGTAGTACCGATGCAAAAATTGCGGAATCTCTTCAAGGACCGCCGGCCTTACCTCAAGACAGTATTCGTTTCTGAGAGCCGTGATCCTTGAAGAAGCCTCTTCAAGCGCCATGCCGCCCTTGTTGGATCTGTACCATCGTGAATTTTCCTGGGCCTGAAGCGAAACGAAGGCGAGAAAAAACAACGGTAAAAAAACGAATTTGTGCGCTGCCATAAACCTATTCGACACCCAGGAATTCCCGGACATAGCCGTGAGGATCGAAGGGCCGTATGTCCCCATATTTTTCACCTTCGCAGATCCAGATCACCGGAAGCTTTAATTCCGAAGAGAGGGAAAATACCACGCCTCCTTTGGCGCTTGAATCGTACTTGGTAAGAATACAGCCGTCCAGTTCCACCGCGCCGTGAAAAATCTCCGCCTGGGCCAGGGCATTCCTTCCGGTGGTGGCGTCCAGAACAAGGAACTTCAAATAGCGAAAACCGCCCTCCTTCCCGCCTGTCTCCACTACCCGGTCAATCTTTTTTAACTCTTCAACAAGGGCGTTTTTGGTATGCATTCTCCCCGCGGTATCGGCAATGATCGTGTCGCCTCCGCCTGAGAGGGCGGCCCGGACGGCATCGTAAACCACCGCGGCGGGGTCTCCTCCGTGCCTGTGGGAGACAACCCTCACCCCCAGCCTTTCGCCGTGAATCTTTATCTGATCGATTGCCGCGGCCCGGAACGTGTCCGCAGCCGCAAGAATCGGCTTCCTGTTCCATTTTTCCATGGAGAGGGACGCCAGCTTGGCCGCGGTAGTGGTTTTACCGACCCCATTGACACCGAGCAGCAGTATTACTGTCATAGGATGGGGATCGCCTGAAAAGGAAGTGTCCATATCCTGCCTTATGAGTTTCCCTTCCAGAATTCCGGCAAGTTTTTCACGAAGGCGGGCCGGATCGTCTATTTTTTCCTTTCTTGCGGCAGCCTGCAGTTCTTCTACGGTTTTATAGGCTTCCGCGGCTCCAAAGTCTCCTTCGACCAGCAGATCCGAGAGCTCATCGTAGAATTCATCCGAAAGCGCCTTCTGCCCGGAAAAAAAATTTTTTACCTTCTCAAAAAAATTTGCCATCCTTATTCCTTTAGTCTCTTAGTCCCTTAAAACCCTGGGAGCATCCTGACCGCCGATGAAAACATAACGTCCGATATTGAAAGCCTCAAAGAGTACCGCCCCGCCGAAAACACCGAGGCTTATGATGGAAGCCGTCCATGCCTTTGTCGCTTCATCATACATTTCGACGCTTGTAGTGTTCATTTGAAAGGCCGGATAATATGTGTTGTTATAAAGTCCATATAAAAGCCAGGCCGCCGCCCCGGCAACCCAGGTACCGGCCCATGACCAGTAGTAGAGCCGCCGCGCCTTATCCACCCTCTTCTGCCCCGAAACAGGAGGCCGCCTGGTTCTGAATATCATATTTCCCCTGTCAAAATTGCTCAAGCGCAGTATATCGTCTATCTGGTACTGCAGATTCTTTTCTATCCGGACATTTCCACTGTAAAGTTTGTCCACGGGAAAAACAACCGGGGCGGTTTCTCTTCCTCCGGGAGTTTCGGCATTAAAATATTGAAGCCCTCCCACGGGAAGAGGCAGGCTGAGCGGGGTCTTGCCTACAAAAAGCGCTCCCTGGTAAATGCTGACATTAGCGTTGTTGGGGGAAATAAAGTTGATCGTAGCAAGATTCAGGGGCTTTAGATCCGCCTCTATTTCCGTTGCTTCTCCGGGGAGAAGCTTTGTCTCCAGGGAGGCGGTCTGGTAATTCTCCGCGGCAACATGAATATTTACCGTTCCCGGAGGCCTCGTTTGATCTTCCACGCTGCCGCGGCCTGCAAAACTGCCGTTGATTGTTATTACCGCGTTGTCGGGTTTTGCATTGACGGTAATATGGGAAGGATCTCCTCCCAGAACCGCGGAAAACAGGCTGTTTTCAATTTCCTCCAGGGCTTCATCCTGATCGTCAAGGGAAAAAATAATAGTGTCCTGCCAGGGAAAAGAATCCGTATAAACGGTATACAGTGTGAGGCTTACATGTATTCTCCCGTAAAAATATTTTATTTTACCGGCAAGGAAGCCGTCCGCCTTTTGTTCCTTACAGAATTTGTACTCTGCTCCGGGTTTGGGCGGAAGCGGAAAGGTACCGTTTGTGTTGGATTCGCTGAATTTAAACAGCGGTTCTTCCGCGATAAGAGGCTCCTCATCAAGACTCTTTCTGTAGGCTTCTTCCAGATCGGCAATTTCAGTGTCGGTTTTCTTGACCTGCCGCCTGTATTTCCATCTTGGTTCCCCACGAAAGAGGAGGAGGTCGCGTTCGGTCCGTTTGTTTAGCAGCGCCTTGGCCGCAGTTGAACGGGATTGATAAAAGGCATAATCCCTGTACCAACCGGTCTCTGCGGCTACCCGGAGACGGTATTCAAGATTGTTGAGGGAATCAACAAGGTGTTTTACAATAATTTCGCCTATGATCCGCTGACCTTCGGACATGTCGCTGGTATCAAAAGTTGTAACACAGAGAACCCAGTTTTCGTTCAGGGGAACCTTCTCTTCTTCGGTTTTGCCCCTTGCAAAAAGAGGGACGGAAAGGAGAAGTAAAACTATTATACGCAGGGCCCTGTTCATTTATCTCCATAGTCCTAATTGTTTTCCCAGGCAAAGCGCAGATAATCTTCAATAAAAGTATCAATGTCGCCGTCCATGACCGCCTGGATATTTCCCGATTCCGTTTTTGTTCTGTAATCCTTTACCATGGTGTAAGGCTGAAAAACATAGGATCGGATCTGGTTGCCCCAGGAGATGTCCTTCTTTTCCTGTGCAAATTTTGCGTTTTCTTTTTCTTTTTCCTGCTTGTAGTATTCATAAAGCCTGGCCTTGAGCATGCTCATGGCAATGGTTCTGTTCATGGTCTGACTCCGTTCGCTCTGACAGGCCACCACAATCCCTGTCGGGAGGTGTGTAAAACGGACAGCGCTGTCGGTCTTGTTGACATGCTGACCGCCTGCGCCGCCTGAACGGTAGGTGTCCACCCGCAGATCTTCGGGCCTTATATCCACTTCGATGGAATCGTCGATGACGGGAAAAACATAACAGGAAGAAAAACTCGTGTGGCGGCGGGCATTGGAATCGAAGGGGGAGATCCGGACAAGGCGGTGCACCCCCGACTCTCCCTTGAGGTAGCCGTAGGCATAGTCCCCGTCAATGCGGCAGGTAGCGGACTTGATGCCCCCTTCCGCCTCCAGGCGGTCCAGCTCTTCAACGGAGAAACCTTTCCGTTCGGCCCAGCGGAGATACATACGGTAGAGCATCTGCGACCAGTCGCAGGCTTCAGTCCCCCCGGCCCCCGCATGGATCGTGAGGAAGCAGCTGTTTTTGTCTACCTCTCCGCCCATCAGCTCAAAGATGTTCTGCTTTTCGTAACGGACACCGAGAACCTGAAGATTCTTCTCGATGCCCGCGGCTTCACCTTCATCCCCGGCTTCCATCGCAAGTTCATGGAGCACTTCGAGATCCTCAATGCCGGCATGGAGGTTTTTCCATGGTTCATAACGGTTTTTAAGGGCCTTGAGTTCTGTCATCGTCTTTTCCGCCAGGGCGGAATCGTTCCAGAAATCCGGAGCACCGGTTTTCGATTCAATATCCTTTATACGCCGGGCAAAGTCGGCCTCTTCAAAGACGCCTCCAGGTGTCGTTGATCTTTGCCTTCAATTCCGCAATAGGGCTTCCCAGTTCACTCAATAACATTTTCTACCTCTTCCGTGTTTTTTGCGCGGGTTTTACCGCCGCGGGAAGGCCGGCTGCCGGGGCCTTGGCCACGATGCGGCGCCATTTTTTGTCCCGAAGCGTTGTCAGCGCCAGAGTACCGTTTAGCGGGAACTGAAATATTCTCAGCCTGTCAAAGGCATCGGTGGCCCGATCCAGATCCCGCTTGAGCCTGTCCAGCGTTTCCGGGGAGACAATGGCCGATTCCCAGAGCCCCCGCTGGATCTTCTCAAAGCCGTACTGACTTAACAGATCCGCCAACTCTTTTGCCCGGCCTTCCGACCCGGGATCTACCGCGATGGATACAAACATGGTCTCTCCGAGCCGTGAGGCTCAAGGAATTATTTTTTCGCCGCCATACGGCAATTCTGTATAATGTATTATAGGGAATTACAGGGGAAAAGTAAACCTTGGCCCGCAGCATACTGGAAATGCCCTAAACTGCCGATTATTATGATAATGATGAAAGGAAAACCCCGCGGTATTCTTCTCTTTTGCCTCCTCTCCCTCTTTGGTTTATCCGGCGCCCATTCCCAGGACTCTTCCCTGAAGGAACCGGTTTTTGCCCCCTTTGTTTCCCGGCTGCAGGCCGAGATCCGGAATAATCTGGTGAGGCTTTCATGGCTGGATTCCGCCGATGCGGCAGGGCCGGTCTATATCTTCCGCTCCCTCACGCCCTTTACGGGAACCGGCCCAAATCCTTCCGAGATGCCCATAGAGGTACCCTACGGAACCCAATACTATGTCGATGAAATCGAGCCTTCCGGCGGGAACAGGAGCATCTACTATTTTATTGCGGCAAGCAGCGGAGAGCTTGACCTTTCCGGTTCCCGCCGCCGTTATGATGTCTTTATCCCCTATAACAACACCATTCAGGTTGATATGGGCGCTGTCGAAGGGCTGGATCTCTGGTTCGCCCAGACACTGCGGCCTCCCGAATCGGGGATCTTCGGCCTTGAAGCCAGGGCAGAGGCCGGCGGCGTGCTGATAAATTACCGCCAGGTTTCTCCCTCCAAAAACACGATCCTCTACCGCAGCGTAAGACCCATCCGGGAAACCCGGGATCTTCTCAGCGCGGTGATAGTCCAGTCGGGGATAGACCCGCCTTTTACCGATTATCCTGTTCCGGGAATTCTCTATTACTACGCGGTTATCTTTGAAGACGATCTCACCCGCGGTTCGGTGGGGATATACCCCGGCAGAAACGCTACGCTTAATGGCGTGGAAGTGCCCTCAGACGAAGGCCGCTCCGGGTTTCCCCGTGTAGAACTGCGCTCCATGCCCCTGCCCCTCCTCTCCCTGTACAATGCCCTTCCGGGCGCCGACAGTTTTACCGCGATACCCGATCCGGTTCCCATGAGCCCCGCGGCCGCAAAGGCGGTAGAGGCGTTGGGCAGGCCGGAAACAAAGAAACGGGAACTCAAATGGCCCCGCGCCTTTAACCAGGATCTGGAAAGCCCGGCGGGGGGAGAAGAGTCGGTTCTCCGTTCAATCGTACAGGAAAACTTTTTGAAACGCGACTGGCCCGAATGCCGCCTGAGGCTTCTCTCCTACCTTTCCATTCCCCGTTCCGGTTTCTCCGAAGGACGCGCCCGTTTCTACCTGGGGCAGACATGGTACTACTCCGGAAATTACCGGGAGGCTCTGCTGGAATTCCTTGCGGTAGAAGACGCATACCCGCAGGAAGCCAGAGAATGGATCCAGGAAACACTCTACAGACTTATACAGTGAGCTTGTTCCAAAACCCGGTTGGTGTGGGAACAGCCTCCTTGTACTAAAAATTTACCGCAGAGTCCGCAGAAGGGCTTCCAGTTCCGGATTTTCTACCCTGGGCGGAGCGTTTCCGGCGGAGGAATTCTCCCCGGGCTGCGGGATGATCTCGTCCCCCGCCTCTATCCGGTCAAAGAAACCCTTGCGGACAAGGGCGCCCTGGGATACCTCCTCCCCCAGGGAAGTAACAGTAAAAGTACCGGTAACATCCTGGGGGCTGTACACAAGACCGGCGCCTTCATTATTTGTTATGGCAGTGCCCTTGTGCACTATATCAAAGACATCTCCTTCTTTTACGCCGTCGGCCTTGCCCTTGTCGATAAGTCCCTGGCCCTGCTTTCTGGAGAGAAGCTCCGCCCGGAAAGGCAGAACAGAATCAATGCGGGAAACGATACCCCGGCCGGCATTGCGCAGCCTGCCGGTTCCTGTACGGAACACGGAAAAACTTGCCGCGGCGGAACCGGTCCTCCCCACATGAAGATCTCCCTGTATAGAAATGTCCCTGTCGCTCTCCCGGACGGAAACAATCAAAAAATAATCCGCTCCCGCTTCCCTTGCAAGCCTGTAGGCCGCGGAAAAGGACGGCTGCCTGAATTCCAGGTTTATACATTCAAGGTTTCTGTGATGAGAGAGAAGTTCCCGGATATAGGCGGAAGCTACGGCGCCCGCATCGGCATGCCGGAAACTCGACTGGCCGGAAACCGAAAAGATCGCCAGCTTCCAGTGCCGTTTTGCCGCCGTTACAGGGTCTACATTCCATCTCTGGTGCAGCGTTCCTGCAAGGACGGAAGTATAGGCTTCCACCGCATCGTCAATACTTCTGTCGGAGAGTCCAAGGTTCTGCAGAAAACGCAGTTCCTCAAGGTAACGGGCCGGGTAGCCCCCCAGCCTGAGCAGTTCCGCATAGTCCCGTCTGTCTTTGGCATAAGGATTAAGCCGCAGTCCCCGGCGGTATTCAAAGAGGGCTTCTTCGGCGAGGTTGCGGGATCTGTAATCCCTGGCCCGCTCAAAATGCCAGGAAGCCCAGCGGCTTCGACCTGAATCCTCCAGCGTAGTATTATTGATGATGAGATCTTCAAGACTTGAACGGATAAATTCATCTTCCTGATCGATGTCCGCCCCGGTAGAAAGTATGTTGATGGCGTCGGAAAAACGCCCCATGCGGCTGTAGGCAAGTCCCTTGAGGTACCACGCGCCGGCGTCGTTCCTGTCCGCGGCGATACTCTCATCGGCAAGCCGGGCGGCCTCTTCCCACTGGCCGGCACGGTAACGGAGAGAGGCAAGCAGTGAACGGGCGGGAGCAAAGCCGGGACGGTAGAAGAGACAGTTCTCCGCATTGGTAATGCCGCCTGCCACATTGCCGTCCTGGGCATCAAGATAGGCGGCATAGTAATAGACCCGGTAATCCCCCTCATGGCGCCTGCGGGCCTCTTCAATATAGAGATGGGCATTCTCCCTGTCTCCCAGGGAACCTGCGACAAGAGCGAGTGAAACCAGAATCCGGCGGTCGTCGGGGTAGCGGCGGTTTGCATCCCTGAGCCGCAGCAGGGCTTCGCTTACCCGGCCGCGGCCTATATCCAACTCTGCCGAAGCGAAGAGGGCCTCCCTGTTGTAGGGCTCTTTGGCAAGAATCTCCCGGATAAGCGTCTGGGCGTCGTCAAGCCGGCCCAGGGCAATTAAAATTGACGCTTCCATGTTGGCAACAGCCATGCTGCTCCGTGCAAGGGAACGGGCCTTGCGCACCCAGGAGAGAGCCTGATCAAATTCACCCAGCTGGTAGTAACACTCCGAGAGCGCAAAAGTCCCTTCGGCATGGGCAGGATTCAAGCGGAGACATTCCAGAAAGGCTTCCGCCGCAGAGTACCAGTTTTCCTCCACCATGAAGCCGCGGCCTTTCCCGTACCAGTCCCCCGCGGTATTCTGGGCATACAGACCCCCGGCGGCGCTTAAGCTTAAAAGGATCAGAAAAGCCAGGGGCAATTTCAAAGCTTTCAAAATTAACTCCTCACTCCGCAGGCGTCTTGTGCAGCACTATTTTTACACTGTTAATCTTGTGCCCGTCCATATCCTGAATGATAAAGTCCGTATTTCCCCAGACCGCTTTTTCGTGGAGCACGGGAATCTTGCCGAAAAGATCAAAGACAAAACCTCCCAGCGTATCAAAATCCTCCGCGGGGAACTCAATGCCTGTCTCCTCCGCAAGATCCTCCAGATTCACCCTGGCGGCGCAGAGCCAGATTCCCTCTCCAAGCTCAACGATATCTTCCATTTCGTGATCAAATTCGTCCTGTATGTCCCCTACGATCTCTTCGATAATGTCTTCCATACACACGATGCCGGAAACACCGCCGTACTCATCCACAACGACTGCAACATGGACTCTGCGGCGGCGCATTTCCCGGAGCAGATCGTCAATATGTTTGGCGCCGGGAACAAAGAAAGGCTTGCGGAGCATTTTTTTAATGTCAAATTCTTCCTGCCGTACAAGGGATCGCAGTACATCCTTGACATGCAGAATACCTGTTACATTATCAATGGTATCCTCATAGACGGGAAAACGGGAATGTTCACTCTCCGCCATAAGGGAGAGAAGTTCTTCCTTGCCCGCATCGGCGGAAAGAAAAACCGTGTCCGTCCGGGGTACCATCACCTCCTTAACGGTGGTTCCGGAAAGTTCCACTACACCCCGAATCATCTCTTTCTGATCCGATTCCAGGGACTGCATGGTTTTCCGGTCAGGAATCAGGGCCGGAGCCTTTGAAGATCCCTCTTCCCCCTTTTTGGATTTTCCTCTCCCAAAAAATCCAATAGTCATGAAACCTCCCCGCAGACAGTAATTATGTGTTCCTCTTTCAACTTCAAAAGCAGTTCCTCCTGCAGGCGGAGCATGGCTTCACCCGAATCGTTACTTTGATGATCCATGCCGTCAAGATGCAGTATACCATGGATTACAAGCCGCCGCAGTTCCTCGTCCCCGCTTACGCCGAAAAATCCGGAATTTTCTTCCAGGGCTTCAAGCGAGATGACAATGTCGCCGGGCAGGTAGAATTTCTGTCCGTCTTCGTCCAGAGTTTCACCCAGAGGAAAAGACAGAATATCTGTAGCCTCGTCCTGTTTCCGGTACCGGGCATTGAGGGATTTGATAAAACTGTTGCTGCAGAAAAGAAAAGAAAGAATCCAGCGATCCTTGCCCAGGGCGGAGAGAACCTTGCAGGAAAAAGTTTCCAATGCTTCCGTCCAGGAAGGCAGAGGCACCTCTTCCGCTTTTACCGAAGCGCGGTTCATTTGTTCTCCCCCTCGGCCGCATCCCCGGCGTCCCCGGCGGCAGAAAAACTGCTGTTGTCGGTTTTGCCGTTGGCCGAGCCGTTCTGTTCCCTGGACGGCATTTTGGGATACTCGATACGGGAATGGTAGTGCCCTGCCAGGACACGGACAAAGGCATTCTTGATTGTTTCAAGATCCTTAAAGGTAAGTTCCGCCCGGGAAAGCTGACCGTGCTCCACCTTGTTGTTAAACAACTCCCGGATAAATTTTTCCATGGAAGACACGGTAGGTTTTTTAAGTGTTCTTACCGCGGCTTCGGTTACATCTGCCAGCATTACTACTGCGGATTCCCGGGAACGGGGAGGAGTACCGGGATAGGAAAAATCTTCCGTACTTACCGAAGACTTCTTGCGGGAATCGGGCTTCTCCTGTTTTAGGGCCTTGTCGTAGAACCAGGAGATAAGGGAGTTGCCGTGATGCTCCACGATAATATCCTGTACCTGACGGGGCAGCCCCAACTGGCGGGCCTTTTCAAGCCCAATCCGTACATGGCTGCGGATGATCGTAGCGGAAAGCCGGGGGGCAAGATCATCATGGGGATTGTAGTCCCTCTGGTTTTCCACGAAGTATTCACTCTGCTCCATCTTCCCCAGGTCATGATAGTAGGCCCCCACCCGCGCCAGAAGCGCATTGGCCCCGATATCGTGGCAGGCCGCCTCCGCCAGGTTAGCCACCATGATCGAGTGGCTGTAGGTTCCCGGAGCGGCGGCAAAAAGCTTTTTTAATACCGGGGAATTGAGATCGGAAAGTTCCCGGAGACGGAAGGTAGTGGCGGCATTCATCGCCTGTTCCAGAACAGGGAGGAAACCCATTACCAGCATCCCGGAGGCAAGGCCGTTAAAGGCGGCCCAGAAAAACATGGGCGGGGAACCGGCAAACCCTGTCCCCCGTGTAAGCAGGATCGCTACCGCGGCAACACAGTTCGCAGCCGCTATAAAGAGCCCGGCCTTGATAATATCCATGCGATTTTCCGCTTTTTCCAGAGAATAGGAAGCGGAAACCGCGGAAACCAGGGCAAAGATTAAAGCCTGCGCGTCAAAAGAACCGGAAACCCATGCGCCCAGCGGCAGGGCCATGCCCAGCACCAACGCAAGCCGGGGACTTATAAGAATCGCAGGCAGCATGATCAGCAGGGCCGTGGGGAGCAGCATGGAAACAGGGAAAGATTCGGTATTCAGGGAAAGACCGGCGACAATAGCCGCCCCGGAAAGATAGACGGCGGAAAGCACGATGATCAGGAACACCTCGGAATTTTCAAGAGGCCTCCCGGTAATCCGCCGGGAACCGAGAAATACCAGAAGCCTGAAGACAAGGAAAAGGAGGAGAAGATGACCCGCCACGAGCCGGGGATTCTGCCCCGGAAGACTCTGGTTCAGAGCCCTCAAGGCCCGCATATTCTCTTCTGTAATGATAAAACCCTTGCGGATCACCTGTTCGCCCTGTTCAAAATGATGCACAACCGGTTCAACACGGACTCTGATTCCCGCCACCTGCCGCCGGGTATCTTCTTCGGAAAAGAACACATTTTCCCTGATAAAGGGTTGAAGCAATTCCCCGGCGATCAGGGCAAAGGCAGGGGGAAAAGCCTCCCCGGAAATGTACCGGTTGAGGGCCTCAAGGGCATTCTCTATGGTTATCATGTCGCTGTAGGGGATATGTTCCGATTCCGTCCTCTGACCGTTAACGAGAAGCACCTCCGCCGTATCGGGGTTGTAGAGCCCCAGACTGTCCTTCGGCACAAGACATACCCCCCGTTCATAGAGGTTTCTCAAAGCGATGCTGCCGTACTCACCGAACTTCTCCCGGTCTTCATCGGAATAGAAGAATTCCAGCGCGCCGCCGGAAAATTTCCCCGGATATTCGGCCTGAACCGCAAGGGCAAAGGCGGCGAGGGAAACCTTCTCCTTAAAACACTTCAGGGAAAGGGCAAAAAAAGCCTCCCAATCGGCCAGAGAATCCTCGGCAGCCTCAGGATTGAACCTGAAAACCGCCGGAACAAGCCGCTCCTGGGCCTCTATACGGAGCCGGGTAGCCGCTTCATCCACAAAAGAGAAAGGCTTTTCCACAGCCACATCCCTGTCCGCCACCTTACCCACTTCAAATTCCCGCAGATCGTTTAAACCGGAGCGGAAACCCTGGCTGGAAATGACTATTATTGAGGTTAAAATCAACCCCGCAAGGGCTGCCAGAGCCGGGCCGCGGCTAAAATGGGCAAAACCCAGCACATTGAGCAATGTCA
>JAITES010000223.1 GCA_031281925.1 Treponema sp.
AATGATTGTTTATCCGTTTTTACAGAGATATTTCGTTACAGGCATTACCCTGGGAGCGGTAAAAGGCTGATTGGTCGTAATGATAAAAAATTTTTGGACGATTTTACAGGGTTACGAACAAAATTTACTATCTTTCCTAAAACCTGCATGTATATGATTACTGTCGTATGCGAAATTATTATTTGGGAATTGATATAGGCGGGACAAAAACGGCAATCTCTTTGGCCGATAATTCCTGCAGGATAATGGATTCATCATTTATACAGAATATAAAGTCCGAAGATTTTTCCCCGGTTCAAAGTAATATTTTCAGGGCGGTTGATGAACTTTTCCGGAGAAACGGTCTGTCGTCCGAAGATTTACTATCTTTGGGCATTAGCTGCCCCGGCCCTCTTGATTTGGAAAAAGGTTTGATTGTCTATGTGGCAACGACCGGATGGAGAAATTATCCCATAGTCGATGAATTTAAAAAAAAATACGGTATCCCTGTGTTTCTTGAAAATGACTGCAATTGTGCGGCTTTCGCTGAATTATCAAATGGCGCCGGCAGAGGTTGCAATTCAATTGTCTATATTACCGTAAGTACCGGAGTAGGCTGCGGAATTTGCATCAATGGCGCCTTATTTAACGGAGAATTCGGGAGCGCGGGAGAACTGGGACATGTTTGTGTAGATCCTGCCGGGAAAGAATGTTCCTGCGGGGGGAGAGGATGCCTTCAGCTTTATTCTTCCGGCACATCAATGGCCGCCATAGCGGCGGAACGATCGAAAACGGAAGACTCGTTTCTTTCGGGAAAAGACAATATCACGGCCCATGACGTTGAGACGGCTGTAAGGAAAGGAGACAAGCTTGCACTCAAAGTGTGGGATGACGCGATGGATAAACTCGGTATCGCGGCAAGCATCATATTTCTCCTTATCAATCCGGGGGTGATAGTCTTCGGCGGGGGCGTAAGCAATGCATGGGACTTAATGGAAAGCAAAATACTCACTTCCATGAAGAGGCATGTATACAGTGATTTACATTCCAAAATCAAAATCAGGCAGGCGGCTCTGGGAAAAGTCATTGGCACAACAGGAGCAATACTCCTTGCAAAACAATATAAAGGATTATAAAGAATGAAAAAGATTACTCTTGATGAAGCAATGAAAAGAATTTACAAACTCGAACAGAAAGGCATCAAATGTACCATGCTCGGCATTGGTCCCATGTCTAGTAATCTCATTGAGGCTTCTTTTTTGCTGGCAAACAAAAAGAAGTTTCCCCTGATGTTTATTGCGAGCCGGAATCAGGTCGATGCCGATGAGTTCGGCGGCGGTTATGTATGTTCCTGGAATCAGGATTCGTTTGCTGCTTCCATTCGGCATATTGCAGAAAAATGTAAATTCGACGGCCTTTACTATCTTTGCCGGGATCACGGTGGGCCATGGCAGAGGGACAAGGAACGAAATGACAAACTTCCTGTCGCAGAAGCAATGGCCTTGGGCAAAAAATCGTTTCTCTACGATCTAAAAGCCGGCTTTGATCTTCTCCATGTTGATCCTACAAAAATACCGTCCATTGACGGTATTATTCCCATGGATCTCGTTCTTGATTATACGGTTGAGCTGATCGAATACTGTGAGGAACAAAGAAAAAATCTCAGGCTGCCTCCCGTTTCCTATGAGGCGGGAACCGAAGAGACCAACGGCGGGACAACAAGCGTGGAGACATATAATAAATTCATTAATACACTTGTAGAAAGATTGAAGGCGAAAAACCTGCCGCCGCCGGTATATATTGTGGGAAATACCGGAACCCTGACGCGCCTCACCGAAAATGTTGGTAAATATAATGCGGAACAGGCAATGGCTCTGTCAAAGGCGGCAAGGAATCATGGAGTAGGACTCAAGGAACATAATGGAGATTATTTATCGAATTATCTCCTCAGCATTCATCCGTATATTGGCGTAACGGCGGCGAATGTAGCGCCTGAATTTGGTTATGTTGAGACAAAAACCTATCTCATGCTGAGCCAGATGGAGCGGTATTTCCATGAGGCAGGTCTTATTGATACTGTTTCGGATTTTGCCGAGGTATTCAGTAATGTGTCCATCGGCAGCCGGCGATGGAAAAAATGGATGACTGACGGAAGGGATAAATACACGCCTGAACAGGTTAAGCAAGAACCGGAGACAGAAAAACTTATCGTAAACATCAGCGGTCACTACACTTTCAACAATGAAGATGTTAAGAAAGAAAAGACAAAAATGTATTCGAATCTTGAAAATTTGGGGATTAACCCGCATAAAATCGTAATTACCGAAATTATGAAATCAATCGATCGCTATGTTGATTGTTTCAATCTTGAAAACATTAGTGCCCGTATTGCTGAGGAACTGTAACGTGAGTTTTCTCCAATTTTGGCTGCGAAGCGCACCAAAATCTAGTTCTTCCCCTTGTCGTAGGGCTGGCCCGAGGCGCGGGGAGCGTAGTCTTTGCCGCTGAACACTACCAGTGTTATGAGGGTGATAAGGTAGGGCAGCGCGCTGAAAAAGTCGCCTGTAAGGAATTTCAGGGTGTCCACGTTGCCTACGATATAGACGGCCAGGGCGCTGGCCGCTCCAAAGAGCAATGATGAGCCGAGGATACCCAGGGGGAGCCAGCGGCCAAAGGAGACGGCGGCCAGGGCGATGAAGCCTTTACCGTTGATCGTGCTTACCGTGAACTGGATTTCCTGGGTCAGTACGATGCAGCCGCCAGCGAGGCCTGCGAGAATGCCCGACACCAGCACTGCGATGTAGCGGATGCGGATTACATCAACTCCGGCGGAGGCAAGGGCCTGGGGGTGTTCCCCGGCAGCGCGGAGGCGGAGGCCCCAGGGGCGTTTGTATAATACAAACCATGCGATTAGCAGTATTGTCAGCGCAAGCCAGGCGGTGGGATAGATGCCGCCGGGGCCTGAACGCATGCCCATAAGATAGTTGGCGCTGCGATCCATCCTAAAGAGGAGCTGGCAGACAAAGACGGTAATTCCGTTAGACAGGAGATTGATCCCCGTACCGGAGATCACCTGATCTGCCCTGAGGCTTATTGAGGCAAAGGCATGGATAAGGGAGAAGAGGCAGCCTGAAAGGGCGGCGGCAAGCAGGGCGAGGGGGATGGAAAGGCCGGTACTGCTCTCCAGAAACACATGGGTAATGGCGGCGCTCATGGCGCCGATGGCCATGAGGCCCTCCAGCGCAATATTCACCACCCCTGCCCTTTCGCAGATCATGCCGCCGGTGGCGGCAATGAGTATGGGGGCAAAAATCATCATCACCGAAGGAAACAGGGTTTGTACGGTGTGCAGAAATACTGTCATGATTCGATCCTTTCGGGAACATGTTTCTCCGCGGTTTTTTCCGCTTCTTCCCTTTTCAGGCGCTGTTTCATCCGCCATTCGATGAGTATGCGCAGTCCTGACCTTAAAGATATAAACACTACCACCATTCCCATGATGATGGCGGCGATCTCCTTGGGTATCTGCCGGGACTGCATCAGGGGCTGGGCGCTTTTGAGCATGCCAAAGAGGAGTCCTGCCAGTGCGGTTCCCCAGGCGCCTGAGTTTCCTACGAGCGCAACGGCGATGCCGTCAAAGCCGTAGCCGTCCTGCACGGAAAGTACCCTGCCGTAGCTGAAGACTCCCAGCGCAACGGCGGCTCCGGCGAGTCCTGCAAAGGCCCCGGAAATTGCCATGGCCGCGGTGAGTCCGCCGTTTACATTGATGCCTCCATAGCGGGCAGCATCCCTGTTGAAACCTGTTGCCCGGAGGCTGTAGCCCAGCCTGGTTTTCTCCATGACGATCCGGAAAAACAGTACCATTATCAGGGTAAGATAGAGACTGTAATTGAGCCGGGAACCGTTGGTGATCGATTCCAGAAAAGGGCTCGAAAGCCGGACTGTGGGGGGAAAGTTGGGTGTACGGAATGTGTTGGTTCCGGGAATCTGCAGGGTAAGGTAACGGCTTGTAAAGTAGGCAATATAGTTCATCATGATCGTTGAGACAACCTCGGAAACTGCATACTTTGCCTTGAGTATGCCGGCGATTCCTCCCCAGAGCGCCCCGGCGGCCAGGGCAAAGAGGAGGGCCATGATCCAGTGGAGTACCGGTATGGGGGGAAAGTAAAACGCCGCAAACTGGGCTGCGGTAAGGCCGGCAATGTA
This sequence comes from Treponema sp., assembly GCA_031281925.1. Lineage (GTDB taxonomy): Bacteria > Spirochaetota > Spirochaetia > Treponematales > Breznakiellaceae > JAIRNJ01. Next base: position 4,186 of record JAITES010000223.1, read on the forward strand.
CTGGCCTTCGGCCCCTATGTTGAAGAGCCCTGTCCTTGCCGCAAAGGCCATGGAAAGTCCGCAGAGAATGAGGGGTATGGAGCTTACAAGCCATTCACCGATGTAGCGGGAATTCCATACCCAGACATCCTGCCGGTTTTTTGAGAAGCCGGAAACCACCTGAAGTATCGCCTGGTACATTCCCGCAGGATTTCTACCGGTCAGGGCCACAAGGATCGTGGCAACGAGGAAACCGAGCAGCACTACTCCTACAGACACCAGCGCATCGGAACCGCTCAAAAGTTCCCACGCCTTTTCCCTCACTTTCACCACACTAACTCCCCATCATGGCGCCGATACTCCGCTCATCGGCATCCTGCGCGTCAACAATGCCGGCAATGCTGCCGCGGGAAATAGCGGCAATCCTGTCGCAGAGCCCCAGAATTTCTTCAAGTTCAAAAGACACAAGGAGTATTGCCCGGCCCTTGTCCCTCTCTTCAACGATCCGCCTGTGAATATATTCAATGGCGCCCACATCAAGGCCCCGGGTAGGCTGGGATACCACAAGAAGGGCCGGAGAAGAATCTATCTCCCGGGCGATGATCACCTTCTGCTGGTTGCCGCCGGACATGGAACGGGTTACCGTGGCTCCTCCCCTGCCGGAACGTATATCAAACTGCTCTATCAGCGATTCCGCGTGGGATGCAATATCATTGAAACGCAGGAATCCTGTTGAAGAAGAATACGGATAATTCCTGAAATTTTTAAGGATAAAATTCTCGTCGATTCTGAAATCCAGCACAAGGCCGAAACGGTGCCTGTCTTCCGGCACAAGGCCGAAGCCTGCCTCGTTCCTGCCGCGGACGCTTTCACGGGTAATATCCCTGTTACAGAGGAATATGCGGCCCTCCTTCACAGGCAGCAATCCTGCCAGAGAGGCTACCAGTTCTCCCTGACCGTTACCGTCAACTCCGGCAATGCCGAGAATCTCCCCAGCGCGGACTTCAAGATTCAGGGAGCGGACCGCGGTGTGTCCCCCGGAACTTTCCACCGTAAGGTTTTCGATCCTCAGCACCAGGTCCCCGGGCCCGGCAGGTTTCTTGT
>JAITES010000135.1 GCA_031281925.1 Treponema sp.
GGAGCGGTGGTAGCGGACAACGTCAAAGAATACGCCCTGAAGAAGGGCTTTTACGTGATCCGGCAATCCGGAGACACGGTTACGATAGAAAACCCCAGGGGCTTTGAACCCAAAACATGGTAGAGCGGTAGTCAGTAGGTATTCTCGTCCATGGCTTCAAATTTTTCCCGTACCTGCCGGAGCAGGGTCAGTTCACGGTTGATGATCTTTTCGTAGTCAAGTTCCCCGCTTTCCATGCGGCCCGCTTCATCTTCCCAGAACTGGATTTTCTTCAGGTTTATAAAGCGGAAGCGCCTCTCCTGTGCTTTCTCCATCCATTCTTTGGCGCCCTGCCAGTAGTAAAGGGCGGTTTTATAGCAGGTTTCCGCAGTTTTAAGGCTCTCAAGATTCTCTTCCTTCCAGGGGGCATTGTAAAAATACGCGTTCCGCTTGTTCCATTTGTTTCCCAGAAAGAGGTACTGTTCGATAAGTTTCAGGTGCAGGTGCATGTTAAAAAGGTAGCGGTACTTTTCCCATTCCTTTTCGTTTTCAATAAGAGCCAGGGCGTAAAGGGGATTGCAGAAATCCGCCTGGATGGCTTTTTCCAGCCAGTAGATATTCTCCATGGTGTCGTCGGGGTTCTGAATCAGATGAAGATGATAGAGCCGGTAGTACTGTTCCTTGTAGGTAACAAAATAGGCCTCTGTTTTGAATGCCGGAACGGAAAGAAGGACAAGCGCTAAAAAAACAAGTAGTATCTTTTTGCCCGGATTCTCAAGTCTCATCCGCAGATTCTCCTCTCCTGAAATATCGGCATTTCACGGATAAAATTCCACACGGCAAGGGCTACCGTTTCGGGGCTCTCCCGGGCATCTACAAGTTCAACCCTGGCGCCTCTTTCCCGGTAATAGGGTATCAAATCCAGATAAGCCCGGCGCACCCGGATCTGGAATTCCAGGTACTCAAAGATCTCTTTTTCTTCCCTGTGCCTGATCCGCTCCGCGGCAATATGGGGATCAAGATCCAGAATGATGATCAATTCCGGCAGGGGAAAGGCTTCGTTGAGGAGCCGGGGAAGATCGTTTCCGCAGGCGATGCCCTGGTACACGAGGGAAGAGGGGGAGTAGCGGTCGGAAACGACGAATTCTCCCCGGCCTGCGCGCTCAACAATGCCCCCGGGGCCATAGAGGTGTTCTCCCCGGTCTGCTGCAAAGAGCCGCGCCAGGGTCTCGGGTCTGAAAACGGTTTCACCTTTCAGGCAGGAACGTATCACGCGGCCGATGGGATCTCCTGTAGGTTCGCAGGTGGTAAAAAGCGGCGGCAAAGGAGCGGCGGAAACCTCCGATCCGTGTTCCTCAAAACGGCGGCTCAGCATTTTAATCTGTGTACTGGTTCCTGTTCCGTCTCCCCCCTCAAACACGGCAAAATTCTTAAGGACATTCATGTCCGCATAGTACCATGACCATTCTCTATATACAATTCTCATTTTTCCGCCGTCTTCCACCTTCCGGCATAGGAGGCCGATACTATTATTGGAAAAAGCTCCTGTATCGTTGTAATCTTATTGGGGGGAGATTTTTTTTCAAAATGACGGGGTTTCGATAAGCGGCCATAAGGATTTATAAACTCATTTTGTACACGGCAGAGACAGGTAAAACCGGATTTATAACTATTCTCCTCATCATAGCGGCTTTGACTTTTTTTTCCGCCCTTGTCCTCCGGCCCCTGCAGAAACTTCTCTTTGAAAGACTGGAAGCCGGACGGGATTCTTTCATCGCCCTGGGGGAAGATTTTCTGGGGCGGGAGATCAAATACCGGTCGGTAAGCCCTTCTTTTGCCGGTGCCCTGAACATTAGGGGTGTCCGGATAGGAGTTACTGATGAAAAACCTCTGCTTTCAATCGAAAGATTACGGATCTCGTTCTCCCTGATAGAACTTCTCTTTGGAAACCATGATCCGCTGGAATCTCTGCGCGGTATCCGTATAGAAAGACCCCTTATCAACTTTGACGCCGAAGTGGACAGGGATCTTCTTCAGCGTTTCTCCGCTCTCCCCACAGATCAGGAGAGCCTTCAGGAACTCCTTGACTCCTTTCCGGAAAAGCTCAAAATCAGAATACGCCGCGGGAGTTTTGTCTTCAAAAAGGCGGAAGACTATGTTCATACCGCCGATATGGCTCTGGATCTTTCCTTCAAAAACGGCGCCGTTTTATTGCTTGGCAAACTGAAGGCCGGGGCGGAATTACATTCCCCTGGCGGGCCGGATCTAAAAAACATGGTAGGCCTTTCCATGGCGTCCGGCCTGCCGGATTTGGGATTTCTCAACAAAGCTATGCTTCTCTCCACGTCCGTCAGGATAAAGGGAAGCCTCTCTCCGGATTTTTCCACAGGCAAGGGGCGCATCATTCTCTCTTCGTTTTCAGGCGGCTTTTTTCGTCTCAAGCCCATGGGACTGGATCTTGCCCTGGAGAACCAAAACCTTGTCATTAGCCGGATGAAAGACAGACATCCCATCGATTTTTTATTAACCGTTGGTATGGAAACAGGGCTGGCCTCCCTTCATCTGGAAAACCGGGATCTTTTACTCAAGGATCTTTTCTCTCTGGAAGGAGACTTGAAGAACTACAACCGTTTCCTCTCTGCCGCTGCCAACGGATCTTTGGATCTCAATGCAGGGCCGGATACTCTCGATTACCGGATCGATATGCAGGTTCGTATCCGGGAACCGGGGCCTTTCGGTATTCAGGCCCTGGTAATGAAAGCGGATGGAGACAGGGACAGGATTCGGATTGACAATGCGGAGCTGGGCATCAGGCAGGGCGGAGCTTCTTTTCAGGGTGTCCTGGCCTTTACGCCTTTCTCGCCAAACGGCATGATCCGTTTCCGGAATTTCGGCCTTTCCGGAATTTCCGGGCTTAACGGGGATATCGCGGTTACCACTCTGGGAAGGGAGATCAACTTCTTTGCCGATACAATTTCTTCCGGTTCCATGGAACTTGCCGCTCTGGATACCCAGTTGGGCCTCACCGACAGCGGTTTTTCCTTTGCCGCTTCGGCCCTCCGTTTTACGGGAACAGAATCTTATGAGGAAGAAGTCACTCTCAGTACTATTTCCCTTTCCGGTGTATATGATCAGCTTTCCGGCATGGAGGCAAGTCTCTATCTTGATTCGTTCTCCGTAGGAGATCTTGTCGAAATGAGCAGCCCCTTTACCGTCCTGCCGGAACTGCCCCGGACGCTCCGGGATGTTTTGGAAAATGTTTCCATTACCGCGGAAGTGTTTGTTACTACCGATTTTGAGTATCTTCTCTACAATGCTCCACGTATAGCCATTGCATACATCGGCTCCTTTCCCTCCTCGAAGCTGAACGACATTGTTGCCCTTGTCTCCGTATCGGGAACCAATCAGCGTTTCAGCCTGAACGAAGGTCAGGTTATCTGGCCGGGAGGAAGGCTGGAAATGAGCGGGGATGCGGATTTTTCCCAACCGCAGGATATTACCTTTTCCCTGACGAGTATCTGGCAGGATCTTCCCTATTATTTTAATGGAACCATACTGGATAAAAATTCCCTGAGTCTTCTGGGTTCCTACGGCCTTGAACTCTATATCAGTTCCACCGGGACGGGGTATTCGGGGTATCTGGAGGCAAAAGAAGTTCCCTTCTCTTTCAGAAACCAGGTTGCCTCTTTGAGTATTTCTTCTTCTTTCCGTTATGAGGATACTCTGCTCTGGTCGATGATACTCGATCGCTTTACCGTAATAAACCTCAATACCCCGGCGTCTCCCTTCACCAATATCAGCATGTCCGGGTACATGGATCAAAACGGGGCCCTCGTTTCCAATTTGACTTTTGACGACGGCCGCGGCCCTCTCTCCGGCAATGCCGCGTGTACCTGGTTTGACGGTTTCCGGAACCTGCAGTTCAGCTTCCGGATGACAGGCGATCAGGGTTTAGAAAATCTCAGTCTGGAAGGCGCCTTTATGGATCAGGAACTGGATTTGACTCTCCTGGGCAGGAGACTCAAACTCGACCGGGTCCTGGAAAATTCCTACGACGGGGTACTGGACGCTGCTCTTTCCCTAACATGGCGTTCCATTGACGAGTTCCGGGCGGAAATTGTGCTCTCTTCCTTCAGCGCCCATATCCAGGACACGGATTTAACGGCCGCAGGGACTGCTTTTATAGATAACCGGGAGATAAACCTTGAAGGGTTAAGCCTTAACTATGGGGCCTTCAATGCGCAGCTTCCCTCAATGACCATCAACCGGGAAGAGGGGAGGGCGGAGGCCCGCGCTTCTCTGCAGGGCGCGGCCGCGGGACGTTCTTTTGATGCATCCTTTTATCTGGATGCGGAAGGGAATCCTATCTCCTCCTGGTTCCGGTTCGGAGAAGCCCTCAAGGTTTTTGAAGGAAATCTCAGGGTGGAAAGCTTCCGTTACGATACCATAGAGGCGGAGGAGGCCTTTAATTTTGTGTTTTCCCGTACTCCCGATGAGGCAGGTCATTCGGTTGTTTCGGTAAACGGCGGGCCCAAAAACATGCTCAGGCTGGAACTCAATGAAGAAGGGGATTTTTATGCGGGGCTCTCAAATCCTTCTCCCATCCGGGGTTCGGTCTTCGGCAAACTCAGCCCCTCAACTATAGATGCCCAGGCCCCGGATCTCTATGTAGATCTGCCGGGAATCTGGCGTTTTGTCCCTCCCAACCAGGGGCTGGTTCTTTCAGGCGGCTATGTCAGGGCTCAGGTGGCTATCCGGGGGCCTCTGGGGGATCCGGAATTTTTCGGAACAGCCAGGGGAAACAGTGTGCGCATCCAGGTGCCCAAATTCCTTACGGAGGACATCAGGCCGGCGCCGGTTGATGTGATTATTGAAGGCAGCGAAATGAACTTTGGGCCTCTGGGAGCTACCGTAGGCAAAGGTGGCGGCACGATTACCGGCGCTTTCCGTTTCGACCGCTGGATACCCAATATCTTCAGCATAGACATAGATGTTGCCTCCGGTACTCCCATTCCCTTCGGTTTTGACATATCAGGCTTTTTGGCTCATGGAAATGCGTCAGGAAAGCTGAATCTCTCCATGGAAGACATGATCCTCACCGTCTCGGGGGCCATTACCGCGCAGAATTCGGAGATAAGCCTTGATACCAATGAAATAAACAACGCCGCTTTTTCGGATCCCTATGCCGATCTGCTCTTTCCCGTGCTGGTGGATCTCAATGTCACCACCGGCAACAAGGTGGAATTTGTCTGGCCCAATGCCGATTTTCCGATTCTTCACGCCTATGCGGATCAGGGAACCAGGGTTGAAGTGAGCAGCGATTCCATTTCCCGGCGTTTTTCGATCAACAGTGATGTAAAACTCCGCAGCGGTGAGATATTTTACTTTGAACGGAGTTTCTATATCCGGGAGGGGAGCCTCAGCTTCCGGGAAAACGAAGTCCAGTTTAATCCCCGGATCAGCGCCAGAGCGGAAATTCGGGATCGTACCAACGACGGGCCGGTAACCATATCCCTCATCGTGGATAATGCCCCCCTTCTTTCCTTTACCGCACGGCTGGAATCCAGTCCGCCCCTCTCCCAGATGGAAATTTTTTCCCTGCTGGGACAAAACATTGCAGGTTCCAACATAGATGAGAATACCGGAGCGGTTCAGCGGGCCTTCCTCAACTCCAGCGCCGATATTTTGGCCCAGTTCCAGGTGGTCAGGCGGGTTGAAAGGCTTACCAGAGACTTCCTGCACCTGGATATGTTCAGTATCCGTACCCAATTTATCCAGAACGCGCTTTTTGATGCCACAGGACTCTTTGATTATAAGGCTCCCAGGAGGTATTCAAGCCGTTATCCCATGGTTTACGGTAATTATCAGCAACCGGTTGACAGGAACGGCGGTGTCGGTAACTATTTTGATAATACAACTGTTTTTCTGGGTAAATACCTGGGCAGGGGAATGTTTGTTCAGTCTATGCTGTCTCTGCGTTACGATGCCTATCCTGAGAACCTGGGAGGTTTCAGAATAGGAGAAAATCTCTCTATCGAGCCGGATATCAGCATCGAGTTGGATGGACCGATATTTGATATCCGATGGGATTTTATTCCTCTCCATCCTGAAAATTTATTTGTTAACGATAATTTTTTCAGCTTGATCTGGAGTTGGTCATTCTAAGGGGTGTTGATGCGTTTTAAGTATACGAGAATTTTGAGCTTTATACCGGTGTTGATGCTGCTTGCCTTTACGGGTTTTGCCCAGGAAAGCGGGGCCAGCATGGCGGATCTTCCTGATAACTGGTACGAGGGTAAACCGATCAGGGAAATCGTCTTTGGAGACCTTGTGAATGTTGCCCAGAGCGATCTGGACGGTATTGTACAATCTTTTATCGGCCGTATTTTCACCGAAGAAACCTACATGGAACTCTATATGGCCCTGCTCAATACCGATTACTTTTCCGAACTTAGTCCCCAAATCATTCCATACGACGAGAGGCTTAACGGGGTCATTATATCCTTCACGGTAATAGAAAACCCCATAGCCGCCAGGATCACCTTTTCGGGAAACCGGCATCTTCGTTCGCGGGAACTCACCGATGCCATTGCCTTCAAAAGAAGGCAGATCATAACCGACCGGGATCTTCGCGCCGCGGAGCAGGCAATCGTTAGAAAATACCGGGAATCCGGTTATCCCGACGCCAAGGCAACGGCGGAATACACTGAAAACAGTTCTTCCCCGGTGGTAAATTTCAGGATCGATGAGGGAAGCAAGATAACCTTGAGGGAAATTATCATAAACGGAAACAGCAAATTTACCGACAGTACCCTGAAACGCCAGATGGGCCTCAAGGAAAAGCGTTTCTACAATGACGGCGCCTTTGAAGAAGAAAAACTGGTGGAAGACCAGGAAAAAATCATCCGGTATTACCATGACCGGGGATACATCGACATGGAGATCATCGATGTTCAGTCAAATATACAAAGGGACTCGGATTCCAACAATAATCTGATAATCACCTATAACATCCGGGAAGGAAGTCAGTATCTTCTGGGAGACATTACATTTGAAGGAAACCAGATTTTTACCACCGAACAGCTTAACGAACAGATCACTTCCCTCAAAAAAACAGGCCCTGGTTCCGGCAGGGTTCAGGATCGGCCTGTGGTCAATGCCAGCAAGGTAGAGGCGGATCTCCAGCGGGTGGCGGATCTCTACTACGAAAACGGCTATATCTACAACACGATCAACCGGGTGGAAACAAGGGAACAGGGAGTAGTGTATTACAAACTGGAAATAGTGGAACGGGGCCGCGCCCATATCGAAAGCATAAGCGTCCAGGGGAACGAAAAAACCAAAGATCAGGTTATACTTAGGGAAATTCCTCTGGAACCCGGAGATATTTTCTCCAAGGCCAAGATCCAGACCGGGATGCGGAACCTTTACAACCTTCAGTTTTTCTCCGGAGTAAACCCCGTTATCGAAGAAGGAACAGCGGGCAACCTGATGAAGCTGGTAATGGAGGTTGAGGAGCAGCCCTCTACCGATCTGCAGTTCGGCCTTACCTTCTCCGGAACCGCGGATCCGAATACCTTCCCTATTTCCGCAATGTTCAAGCTGAATGACCGCAATCTTCTGGGTACCGGAAACTCCCTCGGGGTAGAGGTTACAGGCTCCCCCGATACGGCCAACCTTACCCTGAGCCATAATCGCCGCTGGATCTTCGGGCTTCCCGTAAACGGCGGCATCGACTTTTCCGTGGGCTGGTCCAAACGGGAAGCGGAAATGGACAACATAGCTCCCTTTTTCAATGGGGACGAAGACTATGCCTTCCCGGACGGTTTTTATTCCTATGAAGACTACTACAATTCCGGAAAGAATCCCCCGGACAAGTACCTTATGCCATACGATCACTGGAACCTTTCGCTGGGTTTCAATACCGGCTACCGCTTCTACCTGCCTGCGGGGGTACTGGCCCTGGGAGGAGGTTTCAGGCCGGGTATTGTCTTTAACAAGTTCGATCAGGGCCTCTACCGTCCCTTCGATCCGGTCCTGAGGGAAAACAATAACCGCTGGACTCCCTTCAATTCAGTCTGGGGCAGCGTTTCTCTTGACAACCGGGATCTCTTCTACGATCCTTCCGACGGCTACTACGCCATTCAACGTCTGGGGATCTACGGATTATTCGATGTTGAAAATGAGCACTACATCAGATCCGATACCAAAGCTGAATTTTTCCACACGATTTTATCGAAACGGATCGTAGAACGATACACCTTCAAGCTGATCTTCGGTATTCATAGCGGCCTTTCGTTTATCTTCCCCCAGCCATTCCAGACAATAGAGATTCAGAAGGCCAGTAAACTGGCCGTGGATGGGATCTTCAATGCCCGCGGCTGGAGCGGGGAATACTACAACAAGGGCTTGAGCCTCTGGGAAAACTGGATGGAATTGCGAATCCCCATTGTTCCCCAGGTTCTGGCCTGGGACTTCTTCTTCGACGGAGCGGGGATCAAGAAGACGCCTGAGTTATTCTTCACCAAATTCAACATAGAAGATATGCGCTTCAGCTTCGGCGGGGGCCTGCGTTTTGCCCTTCCCCAGTTCCCCTTCCGTTTCAGTTTCGCAAAACGCTTCAAGATCAATGGGGATGGCAGCTTCGACTGGCAGCGCGGAGCTATTTTCTACGATGGCAGCAATCCTCTTTCGGGAGTGGATTTTGTCTTGTCTTTCGCCATGTCCACATACTAAAATGGGTAAAATGGAACAGCTATGAAAAAAAACAGTATGCTTTTTCTTTTGATTTTTAGTGTCTCTGCGGGCATTTGGGCTCAGCAGTTAACCCGTTTTGCCGTTGTAGACCTCTCCAAGGTCTATACTTCCTTTTTCCGGGATTCACGGGCGGTACGGGAATTTGAAGAGCGCAGCGCCAGGGTTCAGAAGGATATCGACAGGATGACCGCCGAAATTCAGAATATAAAACGGCAGCAGGCGGAAGCGGAACTCCAGGGAGACCGGGAAAAGGCGCTCCGGCTGGAAAGCGATGTCTACCGGAAGCAGGAATTTCTCAAGGAATACTACAACCTCAAAAAGACGGAACTTGAGGATCAGAGGCGCAAGCTTACCCAGTCCGAATCCTTTTTGGATCAGGTATACGCGGAGATCCGCTACATTGCCGAAAGCGAAGGTTACAGCATGGTTCTCAATCTCAAAGATAATACGGGTATCCTCTGGTATAGCCCTACCGTTGATATTACCGATAAGCTCATCCAGAATTTGACGGACAAAGCCAAACGATAGTATACTAAGCAAGAAAAATTAGTATGCGGACAAAGAATATTTCTCGTTTGCCCCGGAGAGGGGCAGACCCTGCCAGCCCTATGCTGGAACAGTATAGGCGCATCAAAAGTGAACATAAGGAAGAAGTGCTTTTCTTCCGTCTGGGTGATTTCTATGAAATGTTTGCCGACGATGCATTGGAAATCTCCTCCCTGCTGAACCTGACACTCACCACCCGGAATAGCCTTCCCATGTGCGGAATTCCCTATCATGCCGCCAGATCCTACATTTCTCGACTGCTCAAGGCGGGAAAAAAGGTGGCGATCTGCGAACAGATCTCCGAGGCTGTGAGGGGGGGATCCATCATCGAGCGGAAAGTGGTGGAGATTATCACTCCGGGAACCACGGTGGACGAAGATTTTTTGGACAAGGGAAGTTCCAACTATCTTGCCTGCATCGCCTCCAGGGGGCCCCTGATCTCCTTCGCCTACATCGATCTTTCCACCGGAGACTTTTTTGCGCGTTCTTTCGGCAGCTTTTCGGCAAAGGAAAAACTGCGCAGCGAACTGGAGCGGATACAGGCACGGGAATTGCTTGTTCAGGAATCCCTCCTGGAAGAAAATTCCGGTATTGCCGCTGCCATCGGCGATCAAAACGGAATAGTGGTAAACCGCTGGGCCGACTGGCTGTTCGACATGGAAAGAAGCGCGGAAAGGCTCAAACGTCAATTTTCCGTAACAAACCTCAAGAGCTTCGGTCTTGAGGAGGGAAGTATCGAGATCCTCGCTTCAGGCGCCCTGCTGGATTACCTGGATGATACATCAAAAAGCCTTATACCCCATGTGTGTTCGATCCAGGTGTATCAGGACAGCGATTTTATGGGAATTGATGAGTCTACCCAGCGGAACCTGGAACTGGTACGGAACCTTCGGGACGGGGATACCCGTTTTTCCCTTCTGGAAGTACTCGATGAAACCCGGAGCGCCATGGGAAGGCGGCTCCTGAAAAGCCGCATCCTCATGCCCCTGCAGGACATCAGGCAGATCAACGCCCGGCTTGACATGACGGAAAGTTTCTACCGGAATCAGGGGAAGCTTTCCAGCCTCCGGGAACTTCTGGGGAAGATGCAGGATCTTGAAAGGCTTTCCTCCCGGCTTGCCATGGACAAGGCCCACGGCAAGGATATGCTGACCATAAAAAACGCCCTGGAACACTTTTTTGATATTGAGGCTCTCTGCCCGGATCTCGATCTGCTTTATGAATCTGACGCCGCCCGTTCCCTGGGGGAAGAAGAATTTTCCCGGCTCAAAAGACTGGTTGAAATCCTCCAAAAAGGCATTCGGGACGATCCTTCTATCCTTTTGACCGAAGGCAACCTGATCCGTCCGGGCTACAATTCCAGACTGGATGAACTCATGGCTCTCCGGGATTCGGGCCGTAAACTGCTGGAAAACTATCTGGAAGAGGAGAAGCGGCAGACAGGCATTACAAGCCTCAAGATCCGCTATAACAGGCTTATTGGCTACTTTTTTGAGGTTACCAGGGCGCAGCTTAACCGTGTTCCGGAACACTTTATCCGGCGGCAGGGCATTGTTGCCGGAGAGCGCTTCACCACAGACAGACTGGCGGCCCTGGAATCGGATATCAACGGAGCCTCGGACAGGATCATAGATCTGGAAAAGGAGTTGTTTCTTGAACTGCGGGAAGAGGCGAAAAAATGCCTCAGGGAGATTGCCGCGGCAAGCCGCCGGATCGCGGAAATTGATGTTGCCCAGTCTGCCGCCAGGGCTGCCACGATTCAGGGCTGGACACGTCCCGTTCTTGACGGAGAGGAGAGGCTGAAAATTCTTGAAGGCCGGCATCCTGTGGTGGAAGCCCATCTTCCCAGGGGAGAATTTATCCCCAATGACATCATCCTGGACAGTAAAGAGATCTGTTTTGCGCTCATTACAGGTCCCAACATGGCGGGAAAATCAACCTATTTACGCCAGGCGGCCCTGATCTGCATCATGGCCCAGATGGGAAGCTTTGTCCCTGCCAGGGAAGCCCTCATCGGTATCTGCGACAGAATCTATTGCCGGGTTGGAGCCTCGGATAACCTGGCCCGCGGGGAATCGACTTTTCTCGCGGAAATGAGTGAAACCGCCTATATTCTCCATACCGCCACGGAGAAAAGCCTTGTGATCATGGATGAAGTTGGACGGGGAACCGGAACCACGGACGGCCTTTCCATTGCCTGGGCGGTGAGCGAGGATCTCCTCAACCGGATCGGATGCAGAACCCTCTTTGCCACCCACTATCATGAACTTTCCGGAATGGAGCATCCCCATCTGGCAAACCGTTCAATGGAGGTGCTGGATCAGGGGGGAGAGATCGTCTTCCTGCGGAAACTCAGGGAAGGCCCCAGTGCCGAATCCTACGGCCTCCATGCGGCCTCCCTGGCGGGCATGCCCCGGCAGGTACTTGACCGGGCCGCTTTTATTCAGGAGGCATTCAGGGCCGGAAAGCTTTCCGCGGCGGCGGATTCTGTTCAGTCGAAAACGGCCCTCACGCCTCCGCCGCCCGGTTCCCTCCGCCCGGCAGAGGCTTCCGGCCCCGGTAAAGCTCTCCTCAGTGAAATTTCCATGCTGGAAATAGAACGGATGACGCCGATGGAGGCGCTGTACAAACTCCATGAGTTAAAGGAACGGTTCGGCTCGGAAACCTCTTCCCGTCCGGTTCCTGCCCGTCCCAAAAAGATCCATCCCCCGGAAGATAACCCTTCGCTTTTTGATTCGTAGTAAAATTTTTTAAAATCAGCCTTTCTCTTTGAAGCAATTCACATGAGCGCGCCCTATACAGGGTATGAAACTATCTTATGCGGTATCATTTTTTCAGGAATTGCTTTTCCCCGGCGGCTGCGCGCTCTGCGGAACCGCGCTGCTCAATGAGGAAGAAAGCTGGTACGGCCTCTGCGCGGAGTGCCGGGAGAAACTGCGGCTTGAAAAAACCAAACGCTGCAATTTCTGCGGCCGGCCGCTTATTTCCGAACTGGATTCCTGTATTACCTGCAGGGAAAACCATGAAAGTTCAGACCCGGACAAAACAATCGCGCTTTTCCCCTATTCCGGCCCTTACAGACAACTTTTGGCCGCCTATAAATTCGGAAAAAATACCTGTCTGGGCCATTTTCTGGCGGAAAACATAATGGAAGCGATAAAACTGTTTCCCTTTTCGCAAATGCCTGTTCTCGTCCCGGTTCCTCCGAGGCCGGGAAAAATCAGGAAAACAGGCTGGGATCAGATCGCATATCTTGCCCTGCTTCTGGAGAGGGAAAAATCCTGCAGGATTCTCCGCTGCCTCAAGCGTCTTCCTTCAGAAACCCAGAAGAAACTCAACCGGGAAAAACGCCGGGGAAACCTTAAAGGACGAATCGTTTCAGACAAAAAAGTCCCCCGGACCCTCATCATATTTGATGATGTGATCACCACCGGTTCTACCTTCCGGGCATGTTCCGCGGCATTGCGGGAAGGAGGCGCCGAAAGGGTTTATGCTCTCAGTCTCTTTTATGATTGAGCTTAATTCAGCCGATTGAGTTTAATATAGCCTGATGTTATAATGATATAATGACTTGTTATAAGATCACCGGAGAGGAAATCCGGCGCCTCAGGGAACTGGCAAAAAAACAGAAGGAATACGCCGCCCTTCCTGTCATGGTGGAGCGCGCGGAACAGTGGCGCCGCAATAACGACGGGTTTCCGGCCATTCCGCCCGTGGTGGTGGAAACCTGGACCTTTGATCCCGATTTTATGCCCGAATCGATTTTTGCCTGCGAGAATCCGGCTGCCCGCAAAATCGAATACCGTCTGCTCAAGAATATCAGGGAATACGAGATCATCGGGGACGACAAGGTTATGCCATCCTGTTACCCCATCGACTGGAAAATTGACATTGACTGGTTTGGCATCGCCGCGGGAACGACCCATGCGGCGGACGCTCAGGGGCGGGAGATTGGTTTTTCGTATGACGCTCCCATCAAGGATTTGGAAAAGGACCTTCATCTTTTAAAGCCTGTTTCAATTAACTTTGACCGGGAAGGAACCCTTAAGGAGAAAAATTTTATTGAAGAGATTCTTGACGGAATACTCCCGGTAACCATACGCGGAGAGATACATCACATTGAATTAAGCAACCATGCCGTAAGTCTTTGCGGGATGGAAAAACTCTGGATGTTTCTTTTTGACTGTCCCGACGCGGTAAAGGAACTGATGAATTATCTGACTTCGAATCACCACAGGCTTCTCGATTTTTATGAAGATGAAAAAATCCTGACTCCCACAGGCGGTAATTCCGATATAGGTCAGTCAAGCTACGGATTCACCGCCAGGCTTCCCGAAAAAGAACCGGGGTCGTATACCTGCAGGGATCTTTGGATGTTTATCGAAATGGAAGAAACTTCGTCCATATCCCGGGAGATGTTTGAAGAATTCTTTCTGCCCCACGCGGCAGGCCTCGCTTCCCGTGCGGGAGCTGTCTACTACGGCTGCTGCGAGCCCATGCAGCGAAACTGGCCCGCCCTTTACAGGGCCATGCCCCATATACGCAAACTTTCCATATCGCCGTACAGTGACGAAGAAAAAATGGGAGAGTTGCTCCACAATACCGGTGTTGTCTATTCACGAAAACCCGGACCCGGTTACCTGGGCGTGGCCGAACGTCTCGACGAAGAGGCATGGAGAAGCCATATTGCCGCTACCTTTAAGGCTGTACGGGGCGGCCCCTATGAAATTATAATGCGGGATATTTATCAGGTGCCGGATCTTGAAAGCGTAGGCAGGGCGGTAAAAATCGTCCGCGAAGAAGCGAAGAAATTTTACGGCTAAGGAGGTTCATTTCATGCCGGAAATGGCGGCACCCTTGATAAACTGCTTCTGAAACATAAGAAATACTATGGTCACGGGAAGCATAATAAGCGCCGAGGCGGCAAGACATGCGCCTATATCCACGCTGTGGGCCCCGGAGGTGAAATATGAAAGGGCAATGGGCAATGTCATATTTTTAACATTTTCCAGCATGATAAGAGCCTGGAGGTATTCGTTCCAGGAGCTGAGAAAGGTGAATATTGCCAATGCGGCAAGACAGGGGCGCAGGAGAGGGAGCATCACGTTGCAATAGATCGAAATATCCGAAGCGCCGTCAATGAGGGCGGCCTCCCAGAGGCTGTCGGGAATCCCTTCGCAAAACTGGCGGCAAAGAAAAATACCAAAGCCGGAAATCGCCGCGGGAACAATCAGGGCAAAGAGTGTATTGTAAAGCCCCAACTGGTTTATCACGAGAAAATGGGGAATCATAATGGTCTGAAAAGGAACCATCATGGAACCCAGGATCACCCAAAACAGAACGGTTCGACCGGGAAATTTGTACTTCGCGAAAACGAAACCCGCGAGAGAACTGGTAAAGAGGACAAGGCAGGTAACGGAAGCGGTCACAACAACACTGTTTCTGAACCAGTCAAAAAAGGGCGTGCGTTTAAAAACCGTACCGTAATTCGCCATGGTCCAGTTGATGGGCAGTATCCTGTAGGGATTCCTCACCAATTCCTGGGTTTTCTTGAACGTGTTAAACAGCATCCAGAAATAAGGCACAAGCATCAATAAAAGGAAAAAAGCGCCGATTAAAACAAAGAGAATTTTGAAAACGCCGGATTTTGCCTTCATTCCCTAATACCCCCAGTCAACCTTATTCAAACGCTGAGAAATAATAGTGAATATCATGATCAAAGCCAAAAGAGCCAGGGATATTGTCGAAGCGTAACCCATGTTCTTTGAAACAAAGGCCGTACGGTAAATAAGGAGGGAAAGCACAAGGCCTATATCATTTGGCCCGCCGTGGTTGTTCTGCATAACCTCAAACTGGGCGAAGGTCTGAAAATAGAAAATCAGGGTCATGGCCAAAACAAAACACATGGTTCTGGCCAGGAGAGGAAGGGTTATTTTAAAGAACCGGCTCACAGGCCCCGCCCCGTCTATCACCGCAGCCTCGTAAAAATCGGAAGGAATGCCGTCAATCCCGGCGCAGAACAGAAGTATATTGTAGCCTATATCCGCCCAGAGGCTGAAAACAATAATGGCATTCATAACCGTACCGGCCTCGCCGAGCCATGCCCTTGGCGCAATGCCAAAGAATCTGTTGAAGAACATATTGATAAGGCCGAAGCGCCTATCGTACATCATTCTCCAGATAAAGCCTGTAGCCGCCAAAGGCGCAACACAGGGCATAAAAAAGATCACTCTGAAAAGGGAACGGATTTTGTTTCGCTTAAAAGCGCTTATAATCTGGGCGATAAGCAGAGTCAGAACAATGTTAAACCCGGTAGACATAACCACAAAGTATACGGTATGACCAAAGGCTTTATAGAAAACAGGATCCCCGGCAATCCTGACAAAGTTTGAAAACCCGATAAAGTGATTCTCCGCTCTGAGGGGGTTGTAATCAAACAGGGAAATGCCAAGTCCCAAAAATATCGGAACAACCTGAAAGACAAGCATAAAGAGAAAAACCGGGGTAAGCACCACCATTACAAATTTGGTATTTTTCATAAAGTGCCTCCCCGGTTAAACCCGATCCCTTATTTGGCCGCAGCGTTTAACTCGTCATTCAGCCGTTTGACGGCGGCGTCTACATTCAATCCGCTCTGTACCATGTCCACAAAAACATTGACCAGGGCAACCTTCATCACATCGGTATTAATATAACCGATATGCTGGGCCCCGTCCAGAACATCCACAATGGGTTTGACATAGGGCAAGGCGTTAAGATATGCGGCGCTGGTAGCGGCCGATTTCTGGGGAGGAATCATGCCTCTGTCAATGGCCATCTGTATGAGGTTTTCGGTCCTGTGGCAGTATTCCACAAATTTCCATGATTCCTCGGGGTACTGGGTACCGGAGTTAACAGCCTGGCTCCAGCCTGTTTCGGCCACCCATTTCTTTTCCGGCCCGTAAAACGGAAGGGCAATATAGTCAAAGTCTATGCCGTATTCAGAACCATACATTTCCTTTCCCGTAGGAATAGTCCAGAAGCCTCTGGGCGCCATAAGACCGGTGCCGTTAAATACTTCATACTCGTTGTCAAAGCCGGATCCCAGGAAGGTACTAATATCGGTGAGATGGTCTTTTACCACATAATCAACCAGGGTCTGAAGGGCTTCTTTTCCAATGGGGGTATCAAAATTGAACCTGTGTCCGCCGTCCTCAAGAAAGTTTCCGCCCCTGGAGACGATCATTGCTGTATAGGTAAAAACCAGGGTGTCGTTGCTGATGAAATTCCAGCCCTTGAGTTCAAATGTACCGTTATTGTAAATTCTGTATTTCCGGGCTATGTCGATCATCTCATCCCATGTCTTGGGATACGCGACGCCGTGTTCCTCAAACCAGGGCTTGAGGATGAGCAGCCCGGCGCCTTCCTGATTGAATTCAATAGGAACGCCGTAATACTTCCCGTCATGATAAACACCGGCCAATACGGGGTCATAGCTGTCATTCTTGATTACGTTGATCATCGCGTCCGGAGCGGGAGACAGCGCGCCGGTAGGGGCAAAATCCAGAATCCAGCCGCCCCAGAGTTCGAAAATATCCGCGCCGCCGGTTTTTGAAGCCAGAGCCGTCTGGGTCTTCTGCTCAAAATCGGCGTAGGGGAAAGCTTCAATTTCGATCTTTATGCCGGGGTTTTCCTGCATAAAACCGGCCGCCAATCTATCGTTGGAATCGTTCCATGGAATGTTCTGGTGTGTCCAAAACCTCAGGTTCACGGTTTGTGCACTGCCGCCGGCAGCGCCTTCCTTCTTTGAGCACCCGGCGGCAAGCACCATAAGCGCCGCAGCCACTAAAACAAAAACAGATAATTTTCTTTTCATCATCATCCTCCTAAATTGATACCGATTTAAAGTAATCCAGGAAAGGCTTGTTTTTTTCGAGCATCTCCCTGGTCATGTTACGAATTTCCGCCATCGAAAGAACGCTGGAAGTCAGAGGATCAAAAAGGACAGCCTGGAATATTTTTTCGGGATTGCCTTCTATTGCCCCGGCTATGGCAAGCTCCTCACAGCGGCTTGAGGTATTGACCAGAATCGCCAGATGATCGGGAAGGGAGCCCACGTAGAAAGGTTTGATCCCCGCCTTTGACGCCAGAACCGGAACCTCTACACAGGCCATGGGCGGCAGGTTTGAGATGAGAGCGGTATTAGGCAGGTTGCCGTTAAACTCAAAGGGAGTCTGATCCCCAAAAATCGCGTTGAAAATATTGGAAGCGTATTCTTCCCCCCGTTTAAGATCCACTTCTTCCGAATCAAGTCTCTTTTTGAATTCTTCTTCCCACGTTTTCTCTTTCTGCGTATATTCATTGAGAATATAGGCATAGACTCCCGGATTCCAGCCGGTTCCGTGGGTGCAGTATTTTTCGATTAAGTCCGGCCGTTTTCTGAACCACGCGTTATATTCGGAGTTATGTCCCGAAGATTCGGTGGGGTAATAGCCCAGATTGAGGAACATTTCGTTCCGCACCAGTTCCTCGTTGTATATTTCGGGTTTGTTGAGTACCGCTTCCCGGAGAAGGGGATAGGCGTCTTTTCCTTTCCACTTGTATTCAAGATAAAAAGCCTGATGATTGATCCCGGCGCAGGTATAGGAAATATCTTTCTTTTCCGCGCCGAGCCAGCCGGCCAGCATGGCGGCAGTTCCCTGAACGCTGTGGCAGAGGCCGGTAACATTTACCGTGCTTTGTTTTTGAAGATAACTGCAGAGCAGAGCCATGGGGTTCGTATAATTCAGCACCACCGCATTGGGGCAGAGCTGTTCCACATCCTTGATGATATCCAGCATTACCGGGGCGGTACGGAGGAAACGGAAAATCCCCGAAGGTCCCCGGGTATCCCCTACGTTGATATCTACCCCGTATTTTTTTGGTATTTCAATATCGTGGCGCCAGACATCCACACCCCCCTGAAGGATGGTGATGAGTACCCCATCCGCCCCGGCCAGGGCCTTTTTCCGATCCGTTGTAGCGTGCACGGTAGCGCCATAAGAGCCCGCCTTGATCAATCGCTCCAATGCCTTTGCGGCGTAGCCCAGGCGGCCTTCATGAATATCTACCAGATGAAATTCCGCGTCTTTGAAACTGTCGAAACTCAGGATATCCCGTGTAAGACCCTGGGTGAAACCCAGAGAGCCGGCTCCGATAAAAACAAATTTTTTTCTCATGATACCTTCCTTAGATTAAAATCAAGATATTATATCGTCATAACAAGTGTAAAACCAGTTTAAAATCCTGTCAACTGAATTTTTTCCAGCCCTCAGGAAGATACTGAAGATTTTCCCTGATAAGCTCATTGAGAAGCCGTTCGGGATAATCGCAGTTTGCCGTTAGGGGATCCAGATACGCCGCCTGGAGCAGCAGATCTTTATCGCAGTTACGCGCCGAATCAACCAGAAGATCATACTCCCGGCCCAAAATATCACACTTGGCGGCTATTCCCGCGGGAAGTTTTCCCACGCTTTGCGGATGGAGACCAAAACTGTCAATAAAGGCGGGAACCTCCACTATCATATTCCGGGATACGTTTTCAATATAACCCCTGTTTTGGAGATTTACCATTTCGGTTGTCACTTCTCCGGTGGCCAGAGCTTTTATAAAATGCGTGGCGGTCTCTCCGGATCCATCCAGAAATTTTTCATGTCCCCTGTTTTCCTTTATAAGCCCTTCGAGATTTTCCCGATCATTTTCCCGCCATTCGTCTATTACCCTGAAATCATTGTTCTTCCATTCAAGGTTCCGTTCCTTCATCACTCTGTCCCTGAGAAAGGCGGAAAAAAATTCTTCCACATGCCTGTCTCCCGGGGCAGGGTAGAGGCCGAAAATCCGGTAAAGATCCCGGGAAACCTGCTCCCTTTGACCGAAGCCGGAACTTTCAAGAGCTTTCTGCAGCTTCGGATAAACATCTTCCCCGTCTATCGAAAGCCTGGTGAACCAGGTTAGATGATTTACCCCCGCCGCTTCATATTTAAGCCGCTCCGGTGAAACCCCGAAAACCTTTTCGGCCAAATCGTGGGCCGTATCGGGAGTTCCGTGACAGAGACCGAAACAGCGTATTTTTGAATATGCCTGGATGGCAAGACACTGGGCTCCCTCAGGGTTCGTGTAATTTATAATATAGGCTTCGGGACATAGCTCTTCCATCTTGTGGGCAATCTCCAAAGCCAGGGGGATTGAACGGAGAATACGAATCATCGCTCCGGGGCCTATGGTATCCCCTACCGATTGGGCAACTCCATGTTTGGTACAGATTTCTATATCCTGCTTCCAGGACTCAATGCTCCCTACCGCATAGGTAAAAAAGACAAAATCCGCATCCTTTAGCGCCGTCGAATAATGGGTGTGGGATTCTACGGTAAAGTCCCGTCCGGTATGGGCCGCCAGCCGCTTTACCCCTTCGGTAACACAACTGAGTTTTTTTTCGTCAATATCAACCAGGGCCAGAACGCCTCCGTCGATATACTTTTCCATGAGCAGATCCCCGGCAAGTTTCAGGGTAAAGACAGTACTGCCCGCGCCGATAAAGACAAACTTGAAACGCTTTTTTCCAAAAAACATAAATCCTGTCCTCCGTAAATCTATTTCGCGTATCCGCAAAGCCGGTTACTTTCCCAAAAACTGAAGTTTCGGGGAAGCCCCTCTATTTCGCCAGTTTCAGAAGATCTTCCGGCCTTTCGGCAATAATGTCAAAAAGGTCCCTTTCCTCTTCGAGACAGTAACCGTATCCCGCGCCCACCGCCAGTATGCCGTTACCCTTTGCGGCTTCGGCATCAATATGCCTGTCGCCTACAAAAAGCCAGTCTCCCAAAAACGAAACTCCCACAGTACTTATGATTTCCCCTGTCATTTCGACTTTCCGGGATCTTCCGCAGCAGATACTCTTAAAAAAAGGTTCGATGCCGGTTACATCCAGCAGAAGCCTGATATGATCCGGGTGGCCTGTACTGGCAATATACAATTCCACCCCAAGCTTTTTGAGTTCTTCCAGAATTTCCTCAATGCCCGGAAACAGCATCCCCTTGCCGATACGCCCTATTTCCCGCGCCTCTCCCAGATCCGTTTCTTTCTGGAAAGCCAGAAGAAGTTCCTGCGTAAAACCTTGTTTTATGTTCGATCCGGTATTTGGGCCTGGCTTTATACTGCCAAGAAGCACCTGGTAATATTCAAGGCCGGGATAACCCATGGCCGCTTTAACCTGTTCAGCCGAAAAAGGCGGGAGCCCCAATTTTTTCGCGGCGTCATTGCAGGCAATGATTGTTGCCCTTGCCGTATCCGACAAGGTTCCGTCCATATCAAAAATAAAATGTTTATAAACGCCCATGATCCGTCATCACAGTTTCAACGTTTTTAACACTCAAGTCCGCATTGGCGCCGCCGACAACGCCAACAGAGATATTACCGCAGGCATTACCGTATTCAAGGCATTGCCCGGCCGGAAAACCCCGGAGAAACCCATAGATAAAACCCGCATTAAAAGAATCACCCGCGCCGGTAGTGTCTATCACCTTGATATCACTGTAGGCTGTTGTTGAAAACAGTTTACCGCCGCTTGCACAGCAGGCCCCGTTTTTCCCGCACTTTACCACAGCCGTAGCGCAGAATTTCCCCAGTTCCTGTGCGGCGTCATCGCAGGATGATTTCCCTGTGATACTCAAAGCTTCTGTTTCGCTGGGGAAAAAAATATCCGTATGAGAGAGAACTTCCCTGATGCCAAAATCCCAGGTTCCGGTATCATCCCAGCCTGCGTCCAGGGAAGTGCTTACCCCGTAAGCGTGGGCGGTTTTGAAGATCCGCGCCAGATCCAGCCGCAGGGCGGTCTGCAGGAAAAAAGATCCCACATGAATATGCCTGGCGCTCTTCAAAACAGCAGGATCAATATCGGCAAAACAAAAAGTGCTGATCGTTCCCAGCACGGTTACAAGCGCCCGATCTCCGCCCCAGTTAAGGGCCAGGGTGACGCCGGTTTCTTCCGACGGGGCCATTGTGCAATAACGTGTATTGATACCCCGGTTCTCCAGTTCCCGTATTACATAACGGCCGTCTTCGTCATCGCCGGTTTTTCCGCAGAAAGCAACAGTAAGGCCGAGTTTTACAAGATTCGCCGCGCACAGAGCGGTGGAGCTTCCAAGGGTTTTTTTGAATCCCTCCGCAATAATTTCACGGTTCAAAGACGGCGCTTCCTTTAACCCGGTAATAATGAGATCGGTATTGAGTTCGCCCATGGCAAGAACATCAAATTTTGTATCCGCCATTTTTATTTCTCCAGTTCGTAGAGAGTTACTCCCGAAACCACCCTGGTAAGCTCTCCGGAAGGAACAGGATTGTCGGTAGGAATTCCAAAGGACAAAGATTTAAACATCGCCAAAAGCTGGCAGAAGACAAGATAAGAAATACCCCGGCAGATTTCGCCTGTTTCGCCGTAAATTTCTCCCCCTATTACAATATTCTCGTCTACCGGAAGCGAAAGTTTTTCGCCGCTCAGGGCAATTACCTTGTTCCCTTTTTTCTGCCGGTTAATTTCATCCAGGAGATCCAGATCGTAACGGGCAGTAAAAGAATCGGGGGAAATAAAATGTATTGTAAGGGTTTTATCCTTGATTATTGATTTTGGGCCATGCCGGAATCCCAGGGAACTGTCCCAACTGGTGCTCACTTCCCCGGCGGTGAGTTCCAGGGATTTGAGGGCCGCTTCCCGGGCAAGTCCCCGCAGACAGCCGCTGCCGAGGGCAACAAGGCGGTCATAGCCGGTCTCCGCCCATTTACGCGCAACAGCGGTCAGGACTTTCCCCCGCCTGTCAAAAACACCGGCAAGGCGGTTTATATCCTCTACAACAGCCCTGATTTTTCCGGCGCTCAAAAAAGCGCATCCTGCCAGAGCCATACAGGTAAAACTGGAAGTCATGGCAAACCCCTTATCATTTGACCCCTCGGGCATGATCAGGGCGAGCCCCTTTTCCGTTGATGTTATTTTGGCGAGATTTGACTCGCCGTCGCAGACCAGTGTCAGTTCGTAGAGATCTTTCACAATAGTACGGGCATATTTAACCGCTTCCGTCGATTCGGGACTGTTGCCCGATCTCCCAAAGGAAACCAGAAGGGTCGGAACATCGGGGAAAAGCACCGAATACGGCGAAGAGACAATATCCGTGGTATGAATAGACTCAACAGGGAGCCCCCAGGCCTTGCCTGCCATAAGAGCCGCGGTTTCCCCTGCAAAAGCGGAACTCCCCGCACCGGTAAGGATTATGCGCCTCTTCCCAAGGCCTCCCATCCTGCCGATAAAATCAAGAATTGCATCCTCTTTTGAAAGAAGATAAGAGCCCAGGACACGCCAGAGACTGCCCTGCCGGGCTATCTCGGCGGAGGTATAGACGCATTTTTTTGATGAAAACCAGCTCTCATCAAACCCGTAGAAAGTTTCCCATGTATCCATGTATCTGCCTCGATCATATTATTGTTATAACATTATTATCACCTTGGGGCCTGCATGTCAAATGCCGGAATCGCATTATGAAAAAATCCATAAAGATTTCTTTAAAATGCTTGACAATGCCCTTAATGCCCCTTACCCTATACTTATATTCTACCAAATTGGGTATAACAATATATCCATTATAGAGTAGAAAATCAGGAGGAATTTAGAGAATTGTATGCTTATTGACTGTCATGTTCACACTCATGCGGAAGTAGAGGACAAGGGCGCTTTGCTCAAAAGTATGGATGAAGCGGGGGTGGATAAAATAATTCTTCTTTCCAATCATCCTGCCTCATTTTACAATTACAGCCCCGAAGGGAAACTGCTTGAAAAGAAAACGCTTAACCCTGCCGAAACCCTGAAGGCTGTAATGGATTGGTCTGCCTACTCGGATCGGATTATTCCTTTTTATTGGATCGATCCCCTGGAAAGCGACGCCATAAAGCAGGTTGACAGGGCCATAGATGCGGGAATCAGGGGATTCAAGGTAATCTGCAATCGTCACTTCCCGGGTGATGAAAAGCCCATGGAAGTGTGGACTTATATTGCCCAAAAAGGGAAGCCTATTCTTTTTCATTCGGGAATACTTTACGGCCCCAAGGCTTCTTCCCAGTACAACCGGCCGGTAGGATTTGAAAAACTTCTGGAGATCCCCAAACTGCGTTTTGCCCTGGCCCATGTTTCCTGGCCCTGGCATGACGAAAACCTTTCCATGTACGGGCATTACAGGAGCATGCTTGAGCAGGGAACCACCAGCGCGGAAATGTTCATCGACACGACGCCGGGGACGCCCAAAATATACCGGAATGAAGTTTTGGGCAAGATTTATACCATAGGCTACGACATAGAGGATAATGTAATTTTTGGGACCGATTGTAATAATAATTACAGTTCCGCCTATACCAAAGAGATTCTGGCCATGGATAAAGAAGCTTTGGATCTTGTCAAGGTAACTGGGGCCCAGAGGGATAAGTATTACTCCAAAAACGTACTGCGGTTTATAGGATGCTGAATACGGAAGAACTAAAAAAAAGGCTCCTCGACAATAAACAACAGAAGCCTGTGGGCGCCTATTCTGTTTGCAGCGCCCATAAAACGGTTATTGAAGCTGCGATTCTGCAGGCAAAGAAAGATAACGGTTTTATGCTGATTGAGTCTACTTCAAACCAGGTGGATCAATTCGGCGGTTATACCGGATTAAACCCTGCGCAGTTTATAGACTTTGTAAAATCTATTGCCTTTGCCCTGGATTTTCCGCCGGATCGGATAATCTTTGGCGGGGATCACCTGGGGCCGAATGTGTGGCAGCAGGAAAGTTCCCGGAGTGCCATGGAGAAAGCGCGAAGCCTCGTAAATGCCTATGTGGAAGCGGGTTATAAAAAAATCCATCTGGATGCGAGCATGTTCTGCGCCGATGATCCGGGAGACCGGAAGCTCCCCCTGCCGGACAGGATAGTGGCTGAACGGGCAGTAGAACTCTGTAAGGTCTGCGAGAAAACAGCGGAGGGTCAGAAAGAAAAACCCCTGTATATCATCGGTACCGAAGTGCCTGTCCCCGGCGGCGCCAAAGAGGAGGAGGCCGCGCCCCGGCCAAGTTCCCGAAGCAGCCTGCTTGAAACCATCGCGGTGCATCAAAAGGCATTTTATGACGCACATCTTGAAGATGCCTGGAACCGGGTCATCGGCATTGTGGCCCAGCCGGGGCTTGAATTTTCCGATCGCCGGATTTTTTATTATGACCGTTTTAGGGCCCGCCAATTAAGCGCCTCACTGGATGATACCCATCTTGTTTTTGAAGTCCATTCCACAGATTACCAGAGAGCCTCGGGGCTTCGGGAAATGGTGGAAGATCACTTTTGTATATTAAAAGTCGGGCCCTGGCTCACCTTTCGTTACAGGGAAGCTCTCTTCTCTCTTGCCCGGATTGAAAAAGAACTTATTCACCGGGAAGAAGATTGTTCGGCACTGGAACAGGTCATGGAAGAGCTGATGCTTGGCTCCCGTCCCAACTATTGGGAAAAGTACTACCACGGAAGCGAAGAAGAGAAACGCTTCAGCAGAAAATACAGTTTGAGTGATCGGAGCCGGTATTACTGGAGCAGAAGCGAACTCTCCGCTTCGGTGGATAAGCTTTTTGCCAATCTTTCCCGCGCCGGAATACCTTATAGTCTCATTAGTCAGTTTATGCCTAATCTCATTGACGCCGTGAGTGAAGGATACATTCCGGCAAAACCATGGAACCTCGTCATTGCCCATATTCAGGAAACCCTTGCCCTTTATTCTGCAGCCGCGGGGTTTTCTTCGTGTTAATGTCCGATTTTACATAAGCGGCGAAACGTCCGCTTTTTATAGGAGTGATCATTAACACTTCGTGTTAATGTCCGATTTTATATAAGCGGCGATACCGCCGCTTTTTATAGGAGTGACTATGCCTTTGATAAATACAGAATCCATGTTAAAGAGAGCCCGGGAAGGCGGCTGGGCCGTGGGCGCCTTCAATGCCGAGAATATGGAAATGATCCAGGCCATCATAGAAGCCGCCGAAGAACTCAGGGCGCCGGTTATTATTCAGACTACTCCCGGAACCCTGAAGTACGGCAGCCTTGATCTTTACTTCTCCATCGCACTGGCCAGGGCAAAAAAATCGCCTGTGGAGGTCTCCATTCATCTGGATCACGGCGATACTTTTTCCCTTGCGGCCCAGGCCCTGCGAACCGGGTATACATCCATCATGATAGACGGTTCCAAACTGCCATTGGGAGAAAATATTGCCCTTACCGAATCGGTAGTAAAAATATGCGAACCCAACAGGGTAAGCGTGGAAGGGGAATTGGGAAAAGTCGGCGGAAAAGAGGATGATCTGGAAGGCGGCGCCGGTTACACCGACCCTGAAGAGGCGGCCGAATTCGTTCAAAAGACCGGAGTCAATTCCCTTGCCGTAGGGGTAGGTACAGCCCACGGTGTTTATAAGGAAACTCCTGTTTTGAAAGCGGGCCTGATCAGCGTACTGAAAGAAACCGTTACCGTACCCATGGTACTCCACGGAGCTTCGGGCCTGGCGGACGAAGTGGTCATGGACTGTATTTCCCGGGGCATAGCCAAAGTAAACTTTGCCACGGAACTGCGGATCGCCTACACCGAAGCGGTAAAGAAGTATCTTGCAGGCGATCCCGGTGTCCTGGATCCCAAAAAATACGGAGAGGCCGCCCGGAATGCCGTCCGTGCCAAAGTTATCGAAAAGATGCGGATCTGCGGCTGCGCCGGTAAATCTGGTTCGTCCGTAATGTAGACACATTATGAACGAAATCTGTTTATAAATCGATCCTTTAATTCGGAGATTTCCAATGGCAAGTAAAAATGAAACGGCGTCTGTATTCGATCGATCAAAGCCGGTCACTCTTTATTACCAGCTCCAGGAAGAGCTTTTAAAAAAAATTCAAAACAACGAATGGAAAAGCGGACAAAAAATACCTCCCGAAATTGAACTCTGCCGGATATACAATTTAAGCCGCATAACGGTACGGAAAGCCATCGAAGAACTCGTTCATGGCGGATATCTGGTTCGTTTTCAGGGCAAAGGGACTTTTGTGGCGAGCATCAATTTTGAACAAAAACTTTCAAAATTTTATTCTTTTAGCGAAGCCTTGCTGCAGAAAGGGGAAAAAGAACATGTTAAAATGCTCTCATTCACCGTAGAGAAAGCCGACTTCGCCATTGCCGAATCCCTTGGAATCGCAAAGGATGAAAAAATATTTAAAGTGTTTCGGCTGCGTATAGTAGACGATACCGCCTATGTGGTGGAAACCTCTTATATTCCCTATAGCTGCTGCCCCAAATTGAAGGAAAAAGACATCGTAAAAAAGGGTTTGTACAATTCTATGCGCAGCCTGGGGGTTAATCCCCAAAAGATCATAGAAAAATTCCGCGCCGATGCCATTCCCGCCTATGAGGCCAAACTGATGAATCTTAAAACGGGAAAGCCCATCATCCATATCGAAAGAACAACTTTTGACGGGCCTGAGATTATTGAATACTGTGTGTCAATTGTCCGGGGTGATTTTTTCACCTATACGGTAGAGCTGAAAAGATGAACCGGCCCCTTTCCGGCTGGAATTTTGATGAGGCATGACCCTTTTCGGTTAGAATTTCGA
>JAITES010000272.1 GCA_031281925.1 Treponema sp.
TGGGCGGTGTACATCCCCGCCTGGCCTGATACAAAGGCGGCGATAGCGTCATCGTCGTTATAGTCGGCGCTGGAGGGATCGATTACCTTTGCCTTGATGAGATCGTTAACGATTGTTAAGGCCTGTACAAGACTTGGGTCATTGTATTTTGCCTGACTATTATAGGCTTTTATCAGAATATCTGTACCCGCAACCTGGGCCTGGGTTTTGGCAAAGAGATCCACCGCACACCAGCCGTTTCCTCCCGTAACAATGGCCTTGATGCCGTTATCGTTCAGCTTTTTGGCCGCCGCGGTGAGGGACGGAATATCCGTAGGTTCGGCAATACCCAGTTGCTGAAAAAGCTTAACGTTGTAGAAGATACAGCTGGTATTGGCGAAATCCGGTACCCCGTAGATACCGTTATTGGGATTTGTCAAAGGACCTGCCCAGGCCAGGGCGCCTTTATTATAAATATCATACCACCCGGCATCTTTGAACAGGCTGGTAAGTTCCATCAGCTGACCCGCGGCAGAGTATTCGTTAAAGCCGGTTTTAAAAAGCTGGAAGACTTCCGGAGGATCCGTCATAAGATCCGCCCGGATCTTATCGTCATACCCCGCGCCGCCGAAAAACTGGACATCAATCCGGATAGGATTGGCGGGGTTATTGTTGTATTCCCTGACTAACTCCGGCCAGTTGGGAAGCTGACTCTCAGTCCACGAAACGTAGACCCGGACAGTCCGCTTGCCACCTGAGTTTGTTTGAGCAGATCTTCCCGAGGCAAATACCAGGCTGCTCATAGCAAAGAACAGAATGAACGTAAAACACAGGCCAATCATGATCCTTGATTTTTTCATTTCCTTATCTCCTCTACAATAGTATTTTGACATCAACATTAATTATCGATACATTATCGATAACGATAACGTTAATGTATGAATTATTATAAGCACCCATGACGGAAATTGTCAACAGAAAAATTCGGTTTTTTTGATTTTTTTCTCAAGTCTCCCCGGACAGGCCTTCGGATCCTACAGAAAGCTCAAGGGGATGACACGGTCTCCCTCTCCCAGGGAAACCGCCTCTCCGTAGGCGCAGATAAGCCCTCCTGTACCGCGGATGTAGGGGGCCGGAAGGCCGGACAACCGGAATACGACCGTTTCACTTTTAAATAGTAATTTAGTCGGTATTCTGCGTCAAGGACCGGGGGAAAGCGCCCTTACCGTTTCTCCCTCCACCAGTTCGGTATCGATCACATGATGGCAGAGGCCGTCACATTCCTCATGGAGGTGCTGTTCCCCCCGCATGATGCAGAGGAGGCAGGCAACCGCGGTGGTGCTCATCTTGGCTTTGTAGGAACTGATCGTGCTGAGCTGGAAGGGGATGGCAAAACGGGACTGGATATTGTCAAAACCGATAAGGGAATAATCATCGGGGATTTTGCAGCCCTGGCGCTGCAGGCATGTCCACGCGTCCCAGGCAAGCATGTCGCTGAAGGCAAAAATGGCGGTAAAATGTATGCCTTCCTTCAAAATGCCTTCAAAAACTTCGGCGCAGCCTTCGCTGGTAATGGGTACTTCACGGATAAGTTTCTTCTGAACCCGGAGTCCGTACTCCTTAAAGGCGCGTCTGTAGCCTGCCTGCCGTTCCCTGGCGCTGGATACGTAGGAAGGGCCTGAAAGCATAAGGATGTCCCGGTGGCCCTTATCCAAAAGATACCTGGTCGCCTGATAGCCTCCCAGTTCGTCGTTGCAGATGACAAAACCGGCGTTGAGTTTCTCAAAACGTCTGCCTATCTGTACAAAGGGTATGTTGGTCTGCATCAGATAGCGGATATTGCCTTCATCCTGCTGGCTGGGGCAGATGATGATTCCATCCACATTTTTGTTGAGGGCGATCTCAATGGCCGCTCTCTCCTGCTCCCCGTTTTCGTTGGTGTTAAGCAGGAAGGAACTGTAACCGTCCTGGCGGGCCCGGCTTTCGATTTCCTTCATCATGATGGCAAAGTGCGGATTGGAAATATCTCCCAGTATCACCGCGATGCTGTTGGTTCGGCCCGAACGGAGGGAAGAGGCAAGGGCATTGTTGATGTAGCCCATGTCCCTGGCTGTCTGCCGGATCTTTTCGACAGTTTCCGGGGCGATGTCATCTTTACCCCTGAGGGCCCGGGAAACGGTATTGATGCTGTAGTGGGTTACCCTGGAAAGATCCTTCAGGGTAACAGTCCTGCGGACAGGTTTTTTCATAGACCCATACTATAATGCAAGTTCCATTCTTTCAATATCATTACCCATCTTGGGGGCCTCGTAGCGGAAGAGATGGTACACATCGTCCCGGCCTTCGTAGTTGTTTCGGAGGATCTCCTTTAATTCATGTTTGCCGATCCTTTCATCCTGAAAGACATACTTCCGTAGGGCCGCCAGGGAATCTACCGCGGTGGAAAGTCCTGTACCGTGGATGCCGTAGTTGTTGTAAAGGCCGCCCAGGGAAATGTCCCGGCCTTTTTCCATGCAGCCGTCCATCATCAGGGAGAGGAAGGGCGAAGGTTCCATATAGATTCCGGCTGTGGCATTCATAATCGACTCTGCCTGGCTAAAAATCTCTTTCTTTACAATCGACATCAGTTCTTCGAAGCTGTCCCACTCTTCGCTGCGATCGACGGCATTGATCACCGCCCTGGCAAAGGAAAGGGCGTTGATGTTGACAATGTCCATACCGGCGCCGGGAACGATGAATTCCCAGCACGCGGCTACCACGTAGTTGTATGCGTCTTTTTCTTCGTAGCCCCAGCGTTTCAAGGCCTCTACCACGATGTCGTCATTGGCATACTGGGGGAAACCGAGGCCCTGTTTTGTAAGCTGTGAACCTTTATGGTAGAGTTCTACCGGAGTTTTTTTATTCACCCGGAGGTTTATTTTGGGATCGATAAGGCGGAGTTCCAGGCTTGCCCGGAGGCACAGCGCGGACAATTCGTTGTAGGATTCGCTTCCGTCCACCCTGAGCCCTCCAAGTACCATGCTCTGGCCGTTGTCTCCCTGCTGAATACCGGGATACAGATCGCTGTCCTTGTTGCAGCTTATAAAAAATTCTTCCAGCAATTCCAGGGCGCCTTCTTCCGTCAGGATTCCCGCATCAATGTCATGAGCGAACCATGGATACATATACTGGTCAAAACGTCCGAAGGTGTTGTGATAATTGAAGCTGCACCACAGACAGTAGTGGAGGAGCCGCAGGAACTGAAGGGCTTCCCGGAAAGTTTGGGGCCGTTCCCGGGGAATACGGGAGAACACTTGTGCAGCCTCCCTGTTTCCCGCCTCCAGGCATTCCAGGCCATACCTGTCCGCAAAGGACTCAAGGCTTTCAAGCGTGTCCAGCGCAGCGCGGTAAAAACGCAGTTTTTCTGCGCCGCAGGCTGTATTCTCTTCTTCCGCGCAAGAGATGTGCTCCCGTATCTCCGCCTTGACCGCGGAACTTCCCTTTTCCAGAAGCAGGGAATAACGGGGATTCACATTGCTTACCTTGCCCTGTTCATGAACGGCATGTTTCTTTTTAATGTTTTCAAATTCTTCGGGGCTGAAGATCTCGGGGACGGTGCTTACGGTACGGATCATGACGATCTTTTCGCCGGGGAAGACAAGGGGTTTTTCCTGTTCCAGAACCCAGCGGAGCCGGGCCGCCGCTCTTTCAAGATCCCCTGCTTTTTCGGCGGCAAACTGTTCCGCCAGTATATACGGATCGGAAGCTTCCCTGCGGAAAAAGTGATGTTCCTTTCGGACAATAAAATAGTCAATAAGTTTTTCGATATATGCGGTCATAAAACAGCCTCCTTGAGCTTGTTCCAAAACTTAAGTTTTTTTTGAACAGTCTCCTATAGAATTTCGCAAGGGATATGCCGGGAGACAAAGGCTCCGGTATCCATTGCCGCTTTTCTTTCAACATCAAAACCAGGCCGGTACTCAAGACCGAGCATGGTATATTTGGCTCCTGCGGTTTTATGGTAGGGAAGCAATTCTACCTTAACAAGATTTCTGCTTCCCTCCAGCAGTTCCGCCGTTGCATCAAAATTATCCGCCCCGTCGTTTACTCCGGGGATCACGGGAATACGGATGATAAAGGGTTTCCCGCTCTCCTTGAGACACTCAAGGTTCTTCAGGATGGGCCCGTTATCCTTCCCCGTCCATTTCCTGTGAGCCTCCCCGTCCGCAAGCTTCACATCCATCAACACAAGCTCTGTCTCTTCAAGCAGGGCGGAAAAAGTTTCGGCGCTGCAATACGCGGAAGTTTCCAGCGCCCGGTGATTCCCCCGGAGGCAAGACAAAAGTTCCAGAAGGAATTCCGCCTGCGCGGCGGGTTCCCCTCCCGAAACCGTGAAGCCTCCACCCGCCGAGGCAAGGTAAGCGGCACTGCGGAGGAGCTTTGCGGCCAATTCTTCGGCATCGTACTCAAGCCCCGCTATGCGCCTGAGAGCCAGAGGGCAGACGGAAACGCATGCCCCGCAGCAGCTACAGGAAACGGGGTGGAGACAAACGGTTTTACAGCGGCCGCAGCCGGTACAGCCTGAGCGGCTCACCATGAGTTCCCGATCCCCGCTGATGCCTTCCGGGTTATGACACCAGCGGCAGCGGAGGGGACAGCCTTTAAGAAACACCGTCGTCCTGATTCCCGGCCCGTCAAAGACCGCAAATTCCTTGATGTCAAAGACAGTTCCATGTACCATTATCGTTAATGTTAACGTTATTATTGTGGGAAAGTCAAGATAAAAATAGAAAAACAGTAACAGGTATTGGAGTTGTTCAGAAACTTCAGTTTCTGAACAACAATCACTTAAAAAGGCAAAATGCGGAGTATTTTGCAGGACTTGCAAGCTAACCGCAGGTTAGCAAAGAACCAACCGGGTTCTTGAATAAGTCATTATTCCGTTATTGTCGCGTAGATCTCGCGGGAGCGGGCGTAGGCTTCCTCTGCCAGCGCGGAGGCACCGGCCTTAGTGTACACGTCTCCCCTGGCGCGCCATTCAGCGGCGAGGCCCGCGGTGTTTTCCGCGCGGCGGTCAAAGGCAATGGCTTCGTCCAGGGCCTTCTGAGCATCGGCGTATCTGCCCGCCACAGAGCGGATCGAGGCGATGATGTACCAGTCGTAGGCGGCCTTCTCCAGATAGTTTTCCTTGTCGTGAATCGCCAGGGCTTTCTGCGCAGCTGCCTCGGCTTCTTTTGAGCGGCCCAGTTCCTTTTCCGCCAGTGCAATGACCATATAGCCAAAGGCGATTCCTTCGGTGTCCTTTTTGAGCTGGGCTGCGTCCCTGTTCACCGCATCCCGCACGGTCTGCGCCGCCTGAGGGCCTTCCTTCCGGGAGATGGCTTCCATGAGCGTTCCCCAGCTGCGGTGAATCCTGGAACGGGCGGCAAGTTCCCTGTCTCCCGAGGCTTCCGCTTCGGCAAGGGCCTGCTGCCATTCGGCTTCCGCGGCCGGAAGATCTCCTTTGTAAAAAAGAATGTTCCCCCGGAGCAGCGCGGTCCGTATCCGTAAGGAAGGATCATCGGCGCCTACGGCTGCCCGCCGGGCTTCATCCAGTGTATCCAGGGCGGCGTCATAACTGCCCCGGTCGGTATCTTTCGTTGCCACTTCCAGATAGGTTTCCGCCATGTTTCTGGAAGAAAATATTTCCGCGGGCCTCTTTGGAGCGCTGCTACAAGCCGCAAGACAGGCCGCTACAAGCGCAAGGGCAAGCGCCCCGCGCAGGAAAGTGAACAGGGAAGACCGGGAGAAACGGTGTTCATTCCGAACAACTCTATTTTTGATGGCAGCGTGCATGGCTTTCGTCCTTCATTAAAATTCCAAATCTCTCGGGGAAGTTCCGCCGGGACTGGGGTTCACCCGCTCGGGGACGCCGCCTTTAAGCAGGGGGTTGTTGGTAAGACTCGTAAGAACGTCCTCTGCGGTTTTCAGGGCAGTCCGGACATCCTGCAGTATCGCCGCCACTTCGGGCATCAGGCGGGGAAGGCCGGCGGTGGTTTTTTCCAGGTTCCTGAGCAGGCCCGATATTCCGTTCAGGGCCGCCACGAGATTCGTGTACACTTCCCCGTCGGAGGAGAGTATAGACGCTACCGTTCCGTCAGGATCGCTTAACTGTTCGGAAAGAGTCCCCAGATTGGCAAGTATGGGGTTTACCTCTCTCATAATATCCCCAATCGTCGTGTTGATCGTTCCGGGAATCTCCTGTACGCCATCCATTGTCTGTTCCACTTCAAGCAGTGTCCGTCCAAGGGAGGTTTCCGAGCTTCCCTTGAACGCGTCGTCCAGGGTTTTGCTGATATTGTTCAAATTCTCCATTACCGAGTTCACCTGGTTGAGGATCATGGCGATACTGTCCGTTGATTCGGGGAGATTGGCAAGTTTCCGGGCAACAAGATCCTTCCCTTCCGCGGAAGCAACGCTGGGGATTAGGTCCCCCTCGTTAAGAAGCTCCGTTCCGATGCCCGCATAGAAAAGAAACTGATTTCCCAGCCCCACGGGGCTTACACTCAGGTCCACGAGGGAACCAAGCCGTACCCGGTCTATGTAGGTGTCAAAGATATAGAATCTTACTTTAACCCGGTCGTCTTCCGTAAGGTCGAAGTCGCTGACCCTGCCGATGGTAAAGCCCTTGAATTTTACATCCATGTTTTTGGCAAGGCCGGAAGCTGAATTAAAATAGGTAACAAAATAATAATTCTTTGCAAACCAGCGCTGGTTGGATCCCAGCAGGATGATGACGAAGATCAGGGCCGCAACGGCCAGAATGACAAAAATGCCCACAATCTTGTCGGCAAAACGGATTTTGAATTTCATGAGGCCATCCCCTTCTCCAGATATTCGGCAATTTCGGCGTCTGAATGTATCTGCTCTCTGGAAAGTTTCAGGAAAATATTCCCATTCCTGATCATCAGGATGGTATCGGCAAGGGTCTTTATTATTCCCACATTATGGCTGACAAAAATGATGGTATGCTTCGCATCCTGTCTCTCCCGTACCAGCCGTACCAGCCGCTGGGAGGCGCTTTCGTCAAGAGATTCGGTCCATTCGTCGAGGAAGAGAAGTTCCGGCCTGCAGAGCATGGCCCTGGCAAAGGCGATAAGTTTCTGCTCTCCCATGGAAAGGTTTGAAGGCCGAATTCCCAGTTCCCGCCGGTAACCGGCTTCTTCCACCACCGCCTTGATCCGCGCTTCCCGTTCGTTTTTTGACATGGAAGGAAAATGGATCCGCAGGGGCAGTTCAAGAATCTGGTAGAGGCTCTGGTTTGCCCAGAGGGCCGAATCCTGAAACACCACGGCGCTTTCCTGCCGGAATACCAGATTCTCTTTCCTGTTCATCAGGTGAATGTCCTTGCCCCTGAACAGAACCGCGCCCCTGGAGGGAACAAGAAGCCCCGCGGAAAGCTTGAGCACGGTACTCTTGCCTCCCCCGGAAGGGCCTACCAGCGCGGTCGTCTTTCCTGTGGCATAGCGGTGGGAAAAATCCTTGATCAGTTCCTTGCCCTGGGCATAAAAACCGATGTTGTTCAACTCCAGTATACTTTCAGTCTGACTCTCTTCATCCGCCATATCTTTCCTGCCTACGCAACCATGTAATACACAGCCGAAAAAATTATATCCACCAGGATACAGCCTGCAAAGGCGCCTCCTACCGAGCGGAGCCCCGCGACGGGGATCTCGGTGCTGGAACGTTCAACATTAAAACCGTTGTAAACCGCCACCGTAGAGATGATCATCCCGAAGGCGATGCTTTTTACAAGGGAAAGCACCACATCGGCAAGACTCAGGGCGCCCAGCAGATTGCCAAAATAGATCTCCGGCGCCATGGTATAGAAGAGCTGAGCGACAAGAAAGGAACCGGCCAGGCCGAAGAGGGAAAAATAGATGTTGAGCAGAAAGAGGGAAATGGTTACCCCCAAAAAACGCGGAACGGCCAGATGTTCGATTGGATCTACGCCTACGGAGATATAGGCTTCCACCTCATGGGAAATCACCATGCTGGCCATCTCGGTGGCAATCGCCGTTGCCGAACGCGCTATGATGATGAAGGCGGTCAAAAGGGGCCCCAGTTCCCGGGTGATAATAATCACAAGCAGGATATAGATATAGTGTTCCTGGGAGATCTGGGAGAGGAAGGGAATGCCGATGATATTTACCGCGGCCCCGATTCCCAGGGCCAGCATGGAAGACACGCTGAGAGCCTCAACAAAGGTAAAGAGGATCTGCATGATAAGGATCTTGTAAGAGGCCTGTCCCCGGGAAATAAAAGCCCAGACTCCCTTTAGAATACGGGCAAAAAACCCCAGAGGATAAAAGAAATTGGAGAACAAGAGCTGCGCCTTCATCATTTCCCGCTTATAACATCATACCATATCGGTATACTTTTTGCCTATTTCCTGTTATACTATATTGGTGGAGCAAGATACTTGCGGCGGGCACGGCCAGGATATACTCAAAAAGCGGCTTCAACAGCAGGAATTTTTATCTGCCATCTCGCAAAGCTTTGTTTCCTCGGACGAAATGGGCACACTGATCAACAATGCCCTGATGATGACCGGCATGTTCATGATGGCAAGCCGGGTGCTGGTGGGCAGGCTGGACGGGAAAACACACCGAATCAACTTTGAATACGAATGGTGCAATTTTCTTCAGAATACTGCCAAAGCCGCCCCGCGTTCCTTTGACTTTGTCAGGGGAGATCTTTCGTACGATACCTATATCACCCGCGGGGATGTCTTTATTGCCTGCGCCGATACCGGCACAGATCCCGGCATAAGCCCCCGCATACTGGAGCGGGGGGCAAAGGCTTTTATTTCCGCACCTATCTTTGTCTACAACGATTTCTGGGGGCTGCTCACCGTTGACGATTGCCAGAAAAACCGGGACTGGGATGAAGAGGATATCCAGATCCTCCGCCTTGTTTCCAGCGCCCTGGCAAATCTTGTGGCCCGCTGCCAGACCGAAGAAGAACTCCGCCGGATGAGTTCCATCGTCAACGCTTCCCCCTACTATATTGCATGGCAGTCCACGGAGGGGGAATTCAAGTACCTCAATCAGGGCGCCCAGGATATAACCGGTTACAGCAAAAACGAACTCCTGGAAAGCGGGCCGGGCATCCTCTTTAGTGAAGAGATCTACAGAAAAATAGTGGAACACTATAACAAAATCATTCTGGACAAGGGACTCAACGAAGTGAATCTTCCCATCCGCCGCAAGGATGGGGAAGAGCGGATGCTCTCCTTTTCCGGTTTTACGACAGATGCAAAAAAGCAGGGTTTTGCCGTCATCGCTCTGGATATTACCGAAAAACTCAAGCTTGAAAGGGAACTGATAGCGGCCAAGGAACAGGCGGAACAGTCCAACCAGGCGAAGACCGATTTTCTGTCCCGGATGAGCCACGAGATGCGTACCCCCCTGAATGCGATCATCGGCATGAGCACCATCGCGGGAAACAGCAAGGATATGGATCGAATCCGCTACTGTCTATCCAAAGTCAACGATGCGTCGGTACACCTTCTGGGAGTGATCAATGATATCCTCGATATGTCAAAGATCGAGGCGGGAAAATTTGAGCTTTCCTGTGCGGAATTTGACTTTGAACGGATGCTTAGAAAGTTAAGCGCGGTCATGGAATTCAAATTCAATGAAAAGAAACAGAATTTTGTGGTGAGGATTGACCGGGAAGTTCCGATGAGGATCATCGGGGACGAGCAGCGGATCTCCCAGATACTCACCAACCTGATAGCCAACGCGGTTAAATTCACCCCGGAAGAGGGAAGCATAACCCTCAAAATCAAGAAAATCGCCACGGAAGGGCTGCGGCATACTCTGCGTTTTGATATTATTGATACGGGCATCGGCATCTCGGAAGAACAGAAAGGCCGGCTTTTTAATCTCTTTGAACAGGCGGACGGAACCATTGCCCGCAGGTACGGAGGAACGGGGCTCGGCCTGGCTATTTCCAAACGTTTTGTTGAACTCATGGAAGGCCGGATCTGGGTGGAAAGTGAACCGGGCAAGGGTTCCGATTTTATCTTTGAGATCGTGGTAAAGGCAGGGAAGCAGTTTCATCTGCCGCGTGAAACCGCCAGGTGGGAGGAACTCCGTATCCTTGTGGCGGATGACTCTCCGGATGTGCTGGAATACTTCAGGGAATATGCCGATTACATGAAGATCCACTGCGAAACCGCGGGTGACGGGGATGAAGCGGTAAAACTCATGGAGACGGCCGGAGAGATTCCCTATGACATTGTCTTTGCCGACTGGCGCATGCCCAGGATGAACGGGATTGAACTTACCAGGGAGATAAAAAGCAGATACGGGGACCAGGTAATAGTGATTCTTATCTCTGCCAGCGAATGGTCTACCATCGCCGATGATGCCGAAAAAGCGGGGGTGGACGGCTTTATACCAAAGCCCCTCTTCTACAGTTCCCTGACGGATTGCATCAATAACCAGCTGTCCCACATCAAAAAGGAAATCCCGAAGCCTGAACCGGATAACAACGAAAACATTTTTGCAGGAAAAACCATCCTCCTTGCCGAAGATGTGGAGATAAACCGGGAGATTATTTATTCCCTGCTGGAAGATACCGGAATACAGATAGAGTCCGCGGAAAACGGCAGGGTGGCCATCGAAAAATTCAAAGAGAATCCGCAGCATTACAAACTCATCCTGATGGATATACACATGCCGGAGATGGACGGCTACGAGGCTACCCGGAAGATTCGCTTACTCCCCTGCCCGGAGGCAAAGTCCATTCCCATCATGGCCATGACCGCCAATGTCTTTAAGGAAGATGTGGAACGCTGCCTTGCCGCGGGGATGAACGACCACCTGGGAAAACCGGTTGACCTGGAAGAATTGATAAAACGCCTGAAAAAATACCTGCTCCAATAGAGCCGGTCCGCGCAGTAAGCGGCTTTACGGACAGACGCTATATGCGGCCGCGGAGAACGTCAATCTGGCGCCGGACTTCAGCGGGGGCAGGTCCTCCGGGGAGGCTGCGGGCCCTGACGCAGTTTATGGGCTCCAGGGCCCTGTAGATATCATTCTCAAAGAGAGCGGAACGGGCTTTAAGCTGTTCAAGGCTCCGATCTCCAATACGTTTCTGCCCTGCTTCTATGCAATCCCTCACGATAAGGGCCGCGGTTTCATGAGCCTTGCGGAAAGGCATGCCCTTGCGTACCAGGTACTCGGCGGCGTCGGTGGCCTCAAGGAAGCCTCCGATACAGGCGGCCGCCATTCTTTTGACATTGAAGCGGGCGCTTCCCATCATCCCCCGGAACATGCGCAGGCAGTTCCTTACCGTGTCCAGGCTGTCGAAAAGGGCTTCCTTGTCCTCCTGCAGATCCTTGTCATAGGCATAGGGGAGGCCCTTGAGCAGGCTGAGCAGGGTCATGAGGTTGCCGGCGGTTCTGGCCTGTTTGCCGCGGATCAATTCGGCAAAATCGGGATTCTTCTTCTGGGGCATGATCGAAGAACCCGTGCTCCAGCTTTCCGCCAGATCGATAAAACCGAATTCCTCGCTGGCCCAGATGACAATATCCTCGCAGAAACGGGAAAGATGGGTGGCGATGATTGCACAGTCCGCGGCCAGCTCTATGGCAAAATCCCTGTCCGCCACGCTGTCCATGGAGTTGAGCGTAGGCCGGGCAAAGCCGAGGGAGCGGGCCGTCTCCTCCCTGTCCAGGGGGAGGCCCGAACCGGCCAGGGCGCCGGAACCCAGAGGGCACTCGTCCAGGCGTTTGCGGGCATCGGCAAGGCGGGAAGAATCCCGTTCAAGACCCGAAGCCCAGGCGCAGATCCAGTGCCCCAGAGTTACAGGCTGGGCCCGCTGCAGGTGGGTGTAGCCGGGCATCACCGTTTCCGTGTGGGCTTCCGCCAGATCCAGCAGAACCCGCAGGGTTTCCGCGGTTTCATCCCGGATCGACGCAAGGGCCCGTTTAAGGTACAGGCGGAAGTCCAGGGCCACCTGATCGTTCCGGCTCCTCCCGGCATGAACCATGCGGCCGGCATCCCCCAGGCGCCGTGTAAGCAGGGCTTCGATAAAAGAATGAATGTCCTCGTCTTCCCCGCCTACATCAAGTTTCCCGGCAGCCAGTTCCTCCGCAATGCGGGCCAGTTCCCCGTCCAGAAGAGCGGCGGTTCCGGCAGGGATGATCCCCTGCTTGCCAAGCATCATCACATGGCTTCTGCTCCCCTCAATGTCGTCAAAAACAAGCCGCCGGTCTACCCGTATCGAGGCCTGAAACGCAAAGGCTTCCGCTTCAGGCTTTTCCGCCAAACGCCCTGCCCAGAGCACGGAGGATTCCCCCCTTCCCCCCGGAGGGGGCGCGGCGGAAGGCGAAGATTCACTCAATGTTTTGTCCCTTTCCATTTTATAATTATTATTCTTTCCCGTTGCCATTCTTTGCCGGCCGGCCGCGTTTCTTCTTCCCTTCGGCCCCGGCAGATTTTGGCGCGGCTTTTGGGGCGGCGGATTTCTTGCCGGCCATGAGCGCGCGTACCAGGGTGGGCAGCCCGTAGAGTCTGATAAAGCCGCGGGCGTCGGCATGGTCGTAGAGTTCGCCGGTGGTAAAGCTGGCGATGCTGGCGTTGTAGAGGGAATACGGACTTTCCGCGCCTGCGGAACTGATTGAGCCCTTGTAGAGTTTTACTCTTACCTTCCCGCTCACGGTTTTCTGGGTTTCCTCAACGAAGGCGGAGAGGGCTTCCCGAATCGGGCTGAACCAGAGGCCGCCGTAAATTATCTCTCCCATCTTCTGGGCTACAAGCTGCTTGAAGGCATAGCTCTGCCGGTCAAGGCAGATGTGCTCCAGTTCCTGATGCGCATAGTACAGGATGCTGCCTCCGGGGGTTTCGTAGACTCCGCGGCTCTTCATGCCCACTACCCGGTTTTCCACGAGGTCTGCAATGCCGACGCCGTGAGCGCCGCCTGTTTTATTGAGGCGCTGTATCAGGCTTACGCCGTCCATCCTGACGCCGTTCAACGCGACGGGAATGCCTTTTTCAAATTCGATCTC
Source organism: Treponema sp. (assembly GCA_031281925.1). Classification (GTDB taxonomy): domain Bacteria; phylum Spirochaetota; class Spirochaetia; order Treponematales; family Breznakiellaceae; genus JAIRNJ01. The sequence continues at coordinate 13,019 of JAITES010000272.1, forward strand.
CACATACTCCGCCTTGTTGGGGGCCTTCTCGGGGGGCACCGACATCTGGAGCATGTTACCCAGATCCGGTTCGACTGAAGGATCTTCAAGCTCAAGACCCTCGTGGCTTATGTGCCAGAGATTATCGTCCCTGCTGTAGGACTGCTTCTTCTTCATGGGCACAGCTATGTGCCGTTTTTGAAGGTACTCAATTTCCTCTTCCCGGCTTTTTATATCCCAGCTGCGCCAGGGCGCGATGATTTCCAAATCCGGCGCAAAGGCCATGATCCCCAGATCAAAGCGCACCTGATCGTTTCCCTTGCCGGTGGCGCCGTGGGCTATGGCGTAGGCCTTTTCCCTGCGGGCATAGTCCACCAGAACCTTTGCGATGAGAGGCCTTGCGGTGGAGGTACCCAGAAGGTACTTGTCTTCGTAAACGGCGCCTGCCTTGAGCGCGGGCCACACATAGTTTTCCACATACTCTTTTTTTGCATCCGCCACATAACAGGCGGCGGCTCCTGTATCCAGGGCCCTCTGCCTGATATTTTCCCAGTCCGCCTCCTGACCCACATCAACACAGACCGCGACAATATCGCTGTCATGGTTTTCCCTGAGCCAGGGGATGATCACCGTGGTGTCGAGCCCTCCCGAATAAGCCAATACGATCTTCTTCTTCATGTCTTCTCTCCTTTCCTTATAAATTTATTCAGCACTGCGTCAAGACTTTCCAGATCTATGGGTTTGGAAATAAAACCCGTAAAACCGTTGGAAAGAAACAGTTCCTCGTTGCCGGCCATGGCATTGGCGGTAAGCGCGATGATGGGCACTTTTTTTGCATAAGCGGTGTCAATGTCGTTGCGGATGCGGCGGGCGGCCTCTATCCCGTCCATCCCCGGCATCATGTGATCCATAAAAATAATGTCATACTTCTGAATGCCGTTTTCCCCCTCACCGATACTGCGCAGCTTCTCAATGGCCTCTTTCCCGGATTGAACACATTCCACCGTAAGGCCGTAGGGTTCCATGATACCCGCGGCCACATCCAGATTCAATTCAACATCATCCACAACAAGCACCTTGCCGTAGGGCATTCTGGTTCGCACAATATCCATGTCCGCCTCGGCCCTGGCACTGCGGAAGTCTCCGCTCTCCAGCGCCTCCGCCGTTTCTTTTCCGAGGGGATTGGGATCGGCAATTTCCTGACGAACAGTAAAACTAAAGACGCTGCCCTTCCCGAATTCACTTTCGACAGAGATACTGCCGTTCATCAGGCGCACCAGATTCCTGGTAATGGAAAGGCCCAGACCGGTACCTTCGACATAACGGTTCTCCCGGATATTCATCTGACTGTACTCGGCAAAAAGCCTGGGGACATCCTCTTCCCGTATCCCCTGTCCCGTATCGGAAACCCTGCAGCAAATATCGCAGAGAGCCTCTTTTCCTCCCGAATCAACGATCTTCCGGAAAATCTCCAGCCGTACTTCCCCTATCATGGTATACTTAATCGCGTTGGAAAGAAGATTATTCAGAATCTGCTTTACCCTCAGTTCATCGCCCCGCAGTTTCCGGGGGATGCTTTCCTCCACGGACAGTATCAGTTTTATCGGCTTTAATCCGATACGAACCCTGTTTACCTGGATCGTGGTATTGATCATCTGGGCGACATCGTAGACCACGGGAACAAGTTCAAAACCGCCCGATTCGATCTTTGAAATATCGAGAATATCATTGATTATGCCGAGGAGATCGCTGCCGGAATTGTAAATTTTCTTTATGTCATTTACCGTCTCTTCGGGCAGTTTTTTGTTTTGAAGCTGAATGCTTGACAGGCCGATGATGGCGTTGAGGGGGGTGCGGATCTCGTGGCTCATGGTAGCCAGGAAGGCGCTTTTGGCCCTGGAGGCCGATTCTGCAAGGATGCGCAGTTCTTCCTGTTTCTTAAGCATGGTACGGTAGGAGCTGACATCGGTAAAGGTAAAGATATTGCCGGTAAGCTGCCGGCCCGAATGTACCATCTGTCTCTTTATGGTAAAGGTTCTGTCGTTTCCCTGCCTGTCTTTTATGGTAATCTCTATACCCTGGGGAGACATGTTCCAGAGAGCGCCCTTCTTTTCAAGATATGAAAGAAAATATTCCATCGGCGTCCGCTGCGGCTCAATAACAGCGTCATAAAACCAGGCGGAAAAAACAGTATTACAGTCGGAGATGATCCCTCTAAGATCGACTATCAGTACGGCATCCTTGTAGGACTGGAAAATATCCAGAAGGGCCGCTGTCTTGAAATTGAGGAGCCGGGAACGGTAGACCAAAGTTGCCATCAGCACGAACATTGCAAAGAAGGTATAGGGAGCAATATCCTGCCTCATGCTGAGGATACGAAGGGTAAAAAATACGTTTACCAGTACCCCTGTCAGGGTGATAAGGGCAAATGCGATGACGAACCAAAGCCGGGGTTTCCTTACCACGATGAACCGTACAAGAAAAAAAATCCCCAGAAGGACGGGAATATAGGCAAGAGTCGAATGCAGGGGAAATAGGGGGCCGTATTCGGGCAGGGGGAATCCGTCCTTGGCAAAGACAAGCCTGTGGAAGTGATTGGTAAAAAGAAGGGTGATGTCAAAAAAAAGAATAAAGCCGATGACTCCTGACACAAAAGGCTTTTCGATAAACTCAAAACCGTTAAGGCTCATCACAAAACAGAAGAACAGCCATGGGCAGGCTACCAGCGTCACGGAACGCAGCGTATAGAGATAACCGTAGGCCCCCGGCCGGGCAATCGTGGCGATTGAATCGAAGATCAGCCAGTAACAGATCCCCAATCCCATCATGATCAGTATTTTTACCTGGAAGGTATGCTTGTCCGCAAACCAGAGCAGGCCCGTCACATAGAGACTGACGGTAAAACAGCTCATGGTAACGGAAAACAGAAACAGCTCAACTCCCATGATAAGCCCTGTGTTTCATGATTCAGCCTACTCCAAAAGAGATTTAAGAATCTCAAGTCCCTCTTCAATCTCGGCGTCGCCGATCGTGTAGGGCGGAAGAAAGCGGAGGGTATTGGGGCCGGCGCCCAGAAAGAGCAGGCCCGGTTTCCCGTTCCCCGCTGCGGCGATTCCCGCTTCCAGAACCGGCCAGGCTTCGCCCTCAATATCACATGCGATCATGAGCCCCATGCCCCGCACTGCTTTAACCGCAGGATGCTTCCAGCCCCTGATCGTATCCATGAACTTGTTTCCCTTCCGCGTGATCTCCGCAAGAAAAGCCGGCCGATTCACCGTATCGAGCACCACGCATCCTGCCGCGGCGGCAAGGGGATTCCCCCCGAAGGTGGAACCGTGATCCCCCTGGCCCAGCACATCCTGAGTCTTCTCTCCGGCCAGCACCGCTCCTGCGGGCAGTCCCCCGGCAATACCTTTGGCGAGGGTAGTTACATCGCCTGCGACCCCGTACTGTTCATAGGCAAGGAAACTGCCGGTTCTGCCCGTGCCGCACTGTACCTCGTCGAACATGAGCAGTATATCCCTTTCGGCGCAGAGTGCGGCGGCTTTTTCAACATACTCCCTGGTCTGGGGAATAATGCCGCTTTCTCCCTGCACCACCTCCATAAGCAGTCCCGCGACAGAGTTCCTGTCGAGCGCCCTGTCGAGGGCGTCAATGTCGCCGCCCGGGATATAGACAAAGCCTTCCGTAAAGGGGCCAAAGTCCTGATGAAACTTGTCCTGCCCGGTTGCCGCAAGGGTGGTAATGGTTCTGCCGTGAAAGCTCCCCTTGAGCGTAACAATCCGGTGCCGGCCTTCGCCGTATTTTTTGAGGGAATACTTTCGGGCAATCTTGCAGGCGCCTTCGTTGGCTTCCGCCCCGGAATTGGCCAGAAACACATTCTTCATGCCGCCTTTGGCGCAGGCGGCAACGAGTTTTTCCGCAAATGCAAGGGAGATATCGCTCAGGTAGTAGTTGCAGGTGTGGATCAGTTTTGCCGCCTGATCGGAAACAGCCTTTACCAGGGGCGGATAGTTATGCCCGAGACAGTTCACCGCTATGCCGGAGCCAAAATCCAGATACTTCTTCCCCTCAACATCAAAAAGCCAGGAGCCTTCACCCCGTGCAAAGGTCGCAGGCAGCCTGTGGTAGGTATTCATAAAAGCGTTCATATAACCTCCTTTGAACCCATTCCAAAATCCTAAACTTTTGGAACAGCCTTAATTTTCAATCTTTGTTCCGATTGACTCGTCCGTGAACAGGGCTGTCAACAGCGAATGTTTTACCCTGCCGTCTATGATGCGGGCTTTCTTTACTCCGGCCTCCAGGGCAAGCCTGCAGCAATCGGTTTTGGGAATCATCCCCTTGCTCACAATGCCCTGTTTTTTAAGGCCTTCAAGTTCCCCGGCCCTTACGGTTTTAATAAGGGAATCCTGATCCCGGACATCCCGGAGTATGCCCTGCACATCGGTCATGAGTACCAGTTCTTCCGCGCCCATGGCAGCGGCGATAAAGGCGGCGGCGGTATCGGCATTGACATTGAGGGCATGGCCTTCATCATCTCCCATGCCGTAAGCCACCGAGGAGAGCACAGGAATACTGCCGGAATCGAGAATTCCGCGAATCACTCCGCTGTCCACCTTTTCCACCTCTCCCACAAGGCCCAGATCCTCACTACGGATGCGGCGGGCCCTGAGCAGCGCGCCGTCAAGACCGCAAAGCCCAAGAGCCCTGCCCCCCGCCCGCTGGATAAGGGCAACAATATCCTTGTTGACCTTTCCGCAGAGCACCATTTGTACAATTTCCATTGTTTCTTCATCGGTATAGCGGAGTCCGTTTACAAAGCGGCTTTCCTTCCCGGTTTTTTTCAGCATGGATTCTATTTCGGGCCCGCCGCCGTGAACCAGGACGGCATGGATGCCCATGCCGGCAATGCGTACCACATCTTCTATAACCGCGGCCTTGAGATCCTCATGGATCATGGCGTTTCCACCGTACTTCACCACGATGGTTTTCCCTTTTAATGCCGTAGTCCTCTGTTCGTGTACCGTCATTTTTTCACCTTTACTCAAAACAGGGCCGGTATCGCCGCAAGGCCCGAATCCTCTTCAAAGCCCATGACAATGTTCATGTTCTGCAGCGCCTGGCCCGCGGCGCCCTTGACCATATTGTCGATGGCGCTCACAACGATCAGCATGGAGCCGCTGTGATCCAGATGCACCGAAATATCACAGTAGTTACTCTGTCTGACGCGGTTTGTGGCCGCGTAAAGTCCCGCTGGAAGAATCCGTACAAACGGTTCATCCCGGTAAAAATCAAGATACAACTGCCGGATCTCGCCGGAGAGGGCCTCTGTCCCGGCAGCGGGAGGCCGGGGCCTTCCCTCATGAATCCCTGAACCTTTTTTAAGGGGAATGTAGATGGTACTTAAAATGCCCCTGTTCATGGGAGCCAGATGGGGAGTAAAAACCAGGGAAGGCGCGGGAGACTTCGTTTCAGAAGGGGAACAAGCCTTTCCCGCCATCATTTCCATGTTCCGGCTAATCTCGGGAGTATGACGGTGCGCGCCCACCTTGTAGGGGGAAACCGAATCGCTGCACTCGGGGAAGTGATAGGAACGCTGCGGTTCCCGGCCGCCTCCGGTTATGCCGGAAGCCGAATCGACAATGACAGGCCCCGCGCCGGAAGCTGCAAGACCCTTTGCCAGCGCGGGAAAAAGGCCCAGAGAGGCTCCCGTGGGATAGCAGCCCGGATTCCCGATGATCACAGGTCCCGCCGCGGCAAGTTCCCTGATCCGCTTCCGGTTAAGCTCGGGAAGGCCGTAGACAGAAAATTTCCGCAGTTCGGGGTGGACATAAGCCTTCCCGTACCAGGCCCTGAAGGTTTCTTCATCATCATCAAAACGAAAATCCGCGGAAAGATCGATAAAGGGAATCTTCCGTTCAACGGCGGCCTTTGCAAAATCCTCCCCTACCCCGCTGGGCAGGGCCGCAAAAACCAGATCGGCTTTGTTTACTACCTCTTCGGGCTTGAGGAGAGCCGCGGAGATCCGGCCCAAAAAATTGGGGTATACATTTTCTATCCTGTCTCCTTCAAAACTCACCGAAGAGAGGAGGAGTTTCTCCAGTTTTGGATGCCCCGCCAGGAGCCTTGCCAGTTCGGCTCCGGCATAACCTGTTGCTCCAATAATACCAGCAATCATGGAATAACCTCACACAACTAAAAAATGAACAAGAAAAAAACGGTACCCTAAATTACCGTATAAATAGATTTGAGAATAGATCTAACGGAGGCGGGAAGCAACATACGAATAATTAATCATCATGGACGTTATTGTTTCATAACTATGAATTTTCGTCAACAGGGCGGTATATAAATGGATGAAACTCTGGAAACATTTATCGAACATAACGAGGAGTTCCATAGCGGAAAAATTTACTGCGCCAACTGTATCCACTGCAAGCTGGTTCCATTATGGCAGGAAAACGGGCAAAGCTATGTTCTGCGGGTACGCTGCGCCGCGGGCAAGTGGAAGAAGAAACTGGGGGAAGAGAAATATTACAAGTATTTCACCATTTTCCGCCGTTATCTGGATGAGTGCGACGCGTATGAGGGCATGGGAGACACCAAAGAATTCATCAGGGAACTGCGCAGCATTCTGCCCGGCAAAGACGAAATTTTCCTGGCGCCGGAAGATTAAACCGTTGCATCATTGTATCATGGAAGCCGGAATGATATACTGAACGTATATGAAACATTACATCCTTTTTATCCTATTGAGCGTGCTTCTTTTTTCCTGCGCCGGCGGGCCTGAAGAAATTCCCGATGATTTGACCGCCATGGAGCTGATTCAGCGGGGGCAGGAAGCCTCGGACAAGAACCGTTACGGCCTTTCCCGCCTCTATTACCAGGCGCTTTTGGAACGGAACAGTACCAATTCCACCCTGGTGTGTACGGCGGAGTACGAGATTGCCTTTATCCATTACAAGGAAAAAAACTATGACCAGGCAAGGAATGAACTTGAAGCCCTCCTGGAACGTTACGAGGAGGAAGACGCCGAAACCCTGCCCCCCGAATACCGTATCCTGGCCAACATCGTGCTCAAGAAAATCGATGAAAAACAGAACGCCAAACTTATCGACTTTAGCTGGCTGAAAAAGAAATCCGGCTGATTCGCATTACTGCGGCAGGATAATGGCGTTCACCTTTACTCCCTTTTCCTGCACCGCCTTGTCCACCATTTCCTTTGAAACCTGTCCCCTCTGCCGGGGATGGGGAGGGGCGTCTCCTATGAGGATCATGATCCGTTCCTCCGCCTCCCACTGGAATTTCCTCGTTCCCTCGTAGAGGGCTTCGTATATCGCTTCGGGAATGTCCCGGCCGCCTCCCACCCGGATGCGGTTAAGCTGCTGCTGGAATGCGCCAAAGTCGCCGGTAAAGGGCACGGTACGGGTCAGGTATTCTTCGTAGTAATCCTTGTAAAGCACCATACCGATCCTGAAAGACTTAAATCCTGAGATGATACTTTCCATCATGGGGATGAGCATGTTCCGTACCGCGTCGATGTCGTTCTTCATGCTGCCTGTGGTATCGAGGCAGAGTACGATGTCCACGTTTTTCCCCCGGGCCTTTTCCAGCACGGTCTTGATCTTGTCAACGAGATCTTCCGGGCCTGTGGAATAGATTAGATCCCCCTGGCCGCTTTTTGCTATCTCTTCGTAAGCCTTTACCGTATCCGCCATATAGTTGCCCTCAGGCGGGCCTTCCAGGGGTTCCTGTCCTACCCTCAGTACGTAGGGATTATCCCGGAAAGATCCCCGGTAATCCCCATAAGGCAGGGCAAAGGCCCGGATATTGAAGTATGTGCCGTCCACGACATACACTTCCCCGTGACGGCCGCCTTCGTAGCCGTAATAGAGAATATATGGAATGTAGAGATGAAAAGCCTGACCCAGTTCCGCATGATTTTCCACACTGGAGTCGATGATAGACCAGATACCGCTGTTCCGGGAGATTGGAAGACCGTCAATAAGCCGTATCTCGTCGCCGTTTATCCCGTTCCATTCGGAAGTCCGGTACGCATAGTTGTCTGAAACCATGGAAGGATCCCTCGTAGATTCCACGAGAAGAACCGAATTGATCCCCGGCTTCTTGCGGACAAAGAGGTGAAATCCCCCATCCACCCGCTGTTCTATCCTGAGATCGTCAGGCCCTATGGAGAGTCCGTTATCCGGCGTCTGGGCCCAAAGCAGGACGCCGCCCAGGGCCAAAAGGACGCATAAAACAATACGTTTATCCATTAGCTCTATTATCGGTATAACAGAGTCTGTCTATAATGTAGACATAATCTTCAGCGGTTCGAAATTCCTACACAATCCTCACCAGACAGTACCTCTTTTTCCCCGCGCGGAGCAGGAGTTCTCCATCTGCATTGATTCTACCGGAACCGATGAGAGCGGCGACATCGTTTACGGCCTCAAGTTCCCCATCCGATCCCGCAACAAAAGCCCCGCCCTGCTGAACCAGGCGGCGGCCTTCACTCTTGCTGGGGGCAAGTCCTGAATCGGCAAAGAGATCCACTATATTGTAGCCCGGCTCAAAGCGTGAACGGGGCAGTTGAACGGAAGGCATGGCGCTTCTGTCGCCCCCGCCGCCGAAAGCGGCCCTGGCGCCTGCCATGGCCCTGTCCGCTTCATCTTTACCGTGGATAAGGGCGGTGAGTTCCCATGCGAGACGTTCCTTTGCCTCGTTGGGATTCTTCCCCGCCGCGCAGAGACTCTCGCACTCCTCCACAGGGAGGAAGGTAAACATCAAAAGGAAACGCCTTACGTCGGCATCCTGCACATTCCGGTAATACTGGAAAAATTCATAGGGACTCGTCTTTGCCGAATCCAGAAAGAGGGCGCCTTTTTCGGTCTTGCCCATCTTCTTGCCGTCCGCGGTGGTAACCAGGGGGAAGGTGATACCGAAAACCTCAGCCCCTTCGATACGGCGGATAAGGTCCGCTCCGGCCACAATGTTCCCCCACTGATCGTCTCCCCCAATCTGGAGCCGGCAGTGGTGGAGGCGGTAGAGCTGAAGAAAGTCGTAACTCTGGAGAAGCTGGTAGTTGAATTCGATAAAGGAAAGCCCTGTCTCAAGGCGCCGTTTGTAGGACTCAAAACTCAGCATGTGATTCACAGAAAAGTGACTGCCGATTTCCCTGAGGAAGTCGATGTAGTTAAGGTCGGCAAGCCAGTCCCTGTTGTTCACCGTTATCGCGTTCTTCCCGTCAAAGCCGACAAAATGGTCAAGCTGCGCCTTGATGCTTGCCGTGTTGGCCTCAAGTTCATCGTAACTGAGCATCTTCCTCATCTCGGTTTTCCCGGAAGGGTCTCCGATGC
>JAITES010000007.1 GCA_031281925.1 Treponema sp.
GGCGCCGGTACTTTGTAAACAGTAAAAAAGGGGAAAAGCAAACCAGGATACCGAAGAGGGAAGGATCGTTTCATAACTTTTCTTCCCTCACATAGACGACATTGCAAAAAAAAGTACAACACTATATAGTATCAATATGTTTATCGTATTGACCGAGATGTTTTCGTTCACCTTTCTTGTCCGGGCATTTATCGTGGGCGCCCTTGTTTCCGTCTGCGCGGCGCTTCTCGGGGTAAGTTTGGTATTGAAACGCTATTCGATGATCGGCGACGGGCTTTCCCATGTTGGTTTCGGGACCCTTGCCCTGGCAACCGCGCTGAACATGGCGCCCCTGACCATTTCCATTCCCATTGTCATTGCCGCCGCTTTTCTGCTCCTTCGCCTCAGCGAAAACAGCAAGATCAAGGGCGATGCCGCCATTGCGATTATATCCACCGGTTCGCTGGCCGCGGGCGTACTCATCATTTCAATGACGACGGGAATGAATACCGATGTCTGTAACTATCTTTTCGGCAGTATTCTTGCAATGAACAGGAACGATGTATATTTGAGCATCGGTTTGTCGGTAACGGTGCTTGTTTTGTTTGTGGCCTTTTACAATAAACTGTTTGCGATAACTTTTGACGAAACCTTTGCAAAAGCGGCGGGGGCAAAGACAGGTCTCTACAACATGCTCATTGCCGTTTTAACGGCAGTCACCATCGTATTGGGCATGCGTATGATGGGAGCCATGCTTATTTCCAGTCTTATTATCTTTCCGGCTCTTGCCTCAATGAGGATATTCAAAAGATTCAAGACCGTAACGGTTTGTTCCGCCTGCATTTCCATACTTTGCTTTTTTGCCGGTATAATCGTGTCGTATCTCTATGCAACCCCGACAGGCGCAAGCGTGGTAATGATAAACATTTTTGTATTCCTGCTGTTTTGGATACTGTCGGCGCTCAGACAGCATCTAAAGATCAATACATATACGAAAAAACCGGGACTGTCCGGTTCTGCCGCCGCCGTACTTTTAGTACTGCTTGTTCTTTCTTTTGCGGCCTGCAGTAATTACGGCGCGTTTGCCGCCAAAAAAAACAAGGCCGGTACCCTGGCGGTAGTTCTGCCCGGCGGCAGTTTCTCCGGGGAAAATACGGACGCTGCTCCGTCGGAGGCCCTTCAGGCTCAAGTCCCGGAATACTCCGCCGAATTCCGCAGAAGCGAAGCCGGGCCGGAACAGGGTGCGGGCAACGATTCCCTTTTGGATACCGCCCTCGTTGAAATAAAAGAAAAGATGTTTATAGCCCAGACAAACGACATTTACCTGAACGCCGAAGACTATTTGGGGAAGACGATCAGGCTCGAAGGGCTCTTTAAAATGGAACAGTATGAAGGGCAGGAAGCTCCCTACTGTTTTGTGCTCCGCTACGGCCCCGGTTGCTGCGGGAATGACGGAAATGCGGGCTTTGAAGTGGCCTGGGATTCCGCTTCCGCAGTCCCCTATCCCGGCATTGATGAATGGGTAGAGGCAATGGGGAAGTTAAAATACTACGAGGAAGACGGATACCCATACCTGTATATCGCCCTGTCCTCCCTCAAGGTACTGGAAGAACGGGGCGCGGAATTTGTAACCCAATAGAGGCTTCCCCAAAGCTTCGGTTTTCCGGACAGGCTTGAGCCTGTTCCAAAACCTCAGGCGGTTTCGGAACAGTATTGTTTTAATACGCTAATACGCTACTTCTACCGGCTCCCGTTTTTTGGCGCTTTCCATGATCGCAAGAATCGCCAGGCTTGCATTGGCGGCGTCTTCAAGGCTCACGATAAAATCTTCCCCGCTGACAAGACGGTCAATAAAGCTGCGGATGCTCTCGTATGCAAAGCCCTTTACCGCACCATGAACACTGTTGCGCACCAGCACATCGGGTACCGTTGCCGCGGCATCGGTGTACTTCTGAATCATGTTATGATGGCTGGCGTCGATGGCGATCTTGCCCCTGTCTCCAAGAACGGTGCATTTAAGATCGTTTACATTTGGATTTCCGTTGGGATCGATCCAGCCGTTCTCCATCTGGGCAATACAGCCGTTTTCAAATTCCAGGGTGGAAAGGTATGTATCCACCGTATCCACACCCATGTTTTTCAGTACCCCGCATGTAGAAACCGCATAGACCCGCTTTACCCTGCTCCCCAGAAGCCATGAGAGCGTATCAATACTGTGACTCCCCAGAAACCAGAGAATCGAAGAAAAAGCCGACCAGGAGAGCATGTCTGTTGCAACCCACTTTATGTCGTTCAGCCGGAAGTAGCCGGTTTTCAGGTTTCCCAGTTCCCCCGCTTCGATGGCCTGTTTCGCAAGGGCAAAGGGCGGGTTCCAGCGGTTATGAAGATCCACCATGGCGCGTACATGGTTTGTCTCAACCGCTTCCATGATGCGCTTCACATCATCCCTGCTCGTGGCCAAAGGCTTCTCTATGAGAATATGCTTGCCCGCCCTGGCGCACTTTACCGCAATGTCCGCATGGAGAAAATCGGGAGTCACGATGGAAACCGCGTCACAGGGACATTCCGCCAGCATACGGTCTACGGAATCGTATAAACCGTGGATACCGTATTTTTCCGCAACCGCGGCAGCCTTCTCCTGATTTGTATCACAGATCCCCGCGGTTACCGCCAAAGGATGCTCCCGGAATATTCCGGCATGGGTATCTCCCCAGACGCCTGCGCCCACAATCGCCATTCTCACTTTTTCCATTTGTTACTCTCCTTGTAATTCGAATTTTCTATAAAAAACGGGTTTTGGAACAAGCCTATTGCCCGGAGTACCACTTCTCTATGCGATCCCACGCGGCGTTTATCCGGGCGCTTTTTTCGGTCGCCTTCAGCATATTGCCCGCATGCCCCGCATGGCGGTCGGGGTGATGTATCTTTAAGAGTTTTTTGTAGGCAGCCTTGCACTCTTCCAGGGATGCCCCGGCGCCGAGCCCCAATTCCGCAAAATCCTGCCGCAGCTCCATGGGAACAGGAATTTCCCCTTTGCCCGCGGCGCTTTTTTTCCGGGTCCCGGCTCCCCGCTTTGCGGAACTGTAATCCGTCCGGGAATACTCGGTTCGGCTGTAATGCTCTCCGCCCCTGGTTTTCTCATATTCGGTATGGCTGTATTCGGTACGGCTAAAGCCCTTCCCCTTTTTGCCCAGGAATTCATCCAGCTCTTCAAAGGCGGCGTCAAGATCCGGATCCCCGCTCCTTTTTACCGTATCCGCCTGCCTCCCGAAGATCGCCGCATCATCATCGTTCAGGTAGCTTTTTATAACATCTCCAAGACGGTCAAAAATTCCCATAACCAATTTCCTTACGAGGGATACATATAGAGGGACACATACAAGAGAAAGTATACAACAAAGAGCCGGAAGCCGCTACCATTTTTACCGCAGCTGTAGTATCATACAGACACTATACAAAATCCATTTAGGAGTAAGGCCATGAAAATAACGAAAAAAACCTTCGGGATCACCGCTACAGGACAGAAAGTGTACCTTTACACCCTCAAAGCTGGGGATCTCTGTCTCTCGCTTTCCAGCTTCGGGGCCACCTGGACTTCCCTCTTTGTTCCTTCCCGTTCGGGGGCAAAGGACGACATCCTCCTGGGCTACCTTTCCCTGGATCAGTACCTCAACAACAAGCCCTTCATCGGCGCCACGCCGGGCCGTTTTGGCAACCGTATCGGCAATGCCCAGTTCAGCCTCAACGGAAAAACCTATACTCTCTATAAAAACGACGGCGGCCACTCCCTCCACGGCGGGCGGCGGGGCTTTGACAAGTACAACTGGAAGACCGAAGCCTACGAAGACCGCGACGGGATCTTTGTCCGTTTCCGCCTGGAGAGTCCCGACGGAGACGAAGGTTATCCGGGTACCCTCAAGGCCGAAGTGTGCTACGGACTCACCAAGTCCAACGAACTAGTGGCAATCTACGAAGCCAAACTCGACGCGCCCTCCCCGGTAAACCTTACCAACCACAGTTATTTCAACCTTGCGGGGGAAGGGAAGGGAGACATCCTCAGCCACGAACTTAAAATTTACGCTTCTTCCATAGTGGAAGCCGATGACGATCTCATCCCCACGGGGAAACTCGTCCCCGTAGCCGGAGGCCCCTTTGACTTCAGCAAGCCCAAGCCCCTGTCCAGAGATCTTGCCGCGGCAGGAAAGATCAGCAAGGGAGCCGCCGGCGGCTATGATCACTGCTTCGTTGTGGACGGGGAACCGGGAAAGATGAGACCCTGCGTGGAGGTTTACGATCCCTCTTCCGGCCGTTCCATGAAGATCTCCACCACCCAGCCCGGAGTACAGCTTTATACAGGCAACCAGCTCACCGGCGTTCCCGGCAAGGCAGGTTCGGTCTACGGCAAACATGCAGGTTTATGCCTCGAGACCCAGCACCTCCCCGATTCACCCAACCATGCCGATTTTCCGTCCTGCATCTACGGCCCCGGCAAGGACTACAGCGAAAAATCCATTTTTGCCTTTAGCTGGTAGAGGAGGAGCATAGGGGGGCTTTCCTTACTTGTTATCATTGTATCTTTGCTGAAAAAAATACGGGGCCTGTGCGCAACACTGGCCCCGCTTCGGTTATTACCTTTTCTGTTTGAAACAATAGTCCTAAACGGTTGTGGCGTTCAATTCATTCTGCATTGAAGCGGTGATTCGTTCCTGTACCATTTCACCGATAATCTCCGCCGGAGTTTTGTGATCGGTTATTGCCTTGCTCAAATTGGGGAAAACATACTGCCCTTGCCGAAGGGCTGCCGGTAGAAATGTTCAAAAGATAACCGGTCTTGACTTTGAGACCATTAAAAGTCTCCAATAGGCAAGGCAGTGTATCTCCCGGTCAAAACCGGCGCAGGTTCCTGCGCTCACCCCTACTTGTTCTCCCCGCCGCTTGTTTTTGTCCGGTTTTGTGTTATAGTTTCCTTATGACTCTTACGATTGACGTAAAAAATTCCGGTGTTCTTACCCTTCTGCAGGACATGGAACGGCTTGATCTGCTCCATGTTACCACCCGTGACACGGCTGTTTCGCCGGCTCCTGCCCGGTTCAAAATGACCGAGGCAGAGGAGCTTGAATACATTAACCGCAACGCTGACCGGCTCAACGCCGAGGCGGAGGATGTA
>JAITES010000061.1 GCA_031281925.1 Treponema sp.
CCCGCCGGTGATCTCGTCCCCCAGCCCCGCAAAATCACTGCTGTGACCGAGCGCACGAGCTATCTGCCGGGAAAGTCCATAGTTGACTTCTTCGACAAGATCGCCTGCATAGTATTCTACCGAAGCGGCTGAAATATTTTTCTTGCCACAGTAACCGGGAAAGATGAGACAGCGAAGCTTCTCCACTATGTCGATGATGACACTCCGGTTGAGCTGGCTGGCTGTCTCAACCTTGATGATCTCCGAGTGGGCTTCATAACTCTCCGTCAGAAGATTGGTGAGATATTTTAACCGGGCGCCGGTATCGTTCTTCACCTGACTGTCAACTCAAAGAGAGCCCGCACCAGGGCATCCACTTCTTCCGGCGTGTTATAAAAGGCAAGCGAAGGACGGACTGTTCCTTCAAGGCCGAAGAAACGGTGTACCGGCTGGGCGCAGTGGTGACCGGCACGCACGGCGATTCCCCGTGTGTTGAGAAACTCCCCTATGGCCTCAAGGTTGTTATAACCCTCCAGCACAAATGAAAGGACACTGGCCTTTTCCGCTGCAGTTCCGATGAGTCGGAGGCCCGGCACCCGCCTGAGTTCCGCCATGGCGTACTGAAGGAGTTCGTGTTCCCACGCGGCAATGTTTGTCATGCCGATAGCGCCGACATAATCCAGGGCGGCGCCCAGTCCCACAGCGTCTGCGATGTTTCCCGTACCGGCTTCAAACTTTGCCGGAGCCTTCTGGTAGAGAGTCCGTTCAAAGCTGACATCTGCGATCATGTTGCCGCCGCCCTGCCAGGGCTTTGCCGCTTCCAGCACCTCGCTCTTGCCGTAGAGGGCTCCAATACCGGTGGGTCCGAAGATCTTGTGCCCCGAGAAGACAAAGAAATCCGCGTCCAGCGCGCTTACATTTACCGGTATGTGCGAAACTGCCTGGGCTCCGTCAATCAGTACACGTACACCCCTGGCGTGGGCAATCTGCACCATCTCCGCCACCGGCGTTACCGTTCCTGTTGCGTTGGACACCTGGGTGATTGCTGCAAAGCGGGTATGTTTGTTGAAAAGAGATGTGTATTCGGAAAGGATGATCTGTCCGCTCCGGTCGATTGGAGCTGCCCGCAGCACGGCCCCGGTTTCCCCGGCGATGATCTGCCAGGGAACAATGTTGGCGTGATGTTCCAGAATGGTAAGGATGATCTCGTCGCCGGGCTTGAGGTACTGCTTTACAAATGCATGGGCGGCAAGGTTGATCCCCTCGGTGGTGCCCCGGACAAAGACAATGTTATCCGCGGAAGGAGCGCCGATAAACCGGGCGATCTTCCCCCTGGCCTCTTCGTAGGCATCGGTTGAACGGGACGCAAGTTCATGCGCGCCCCGGTGCACATTGGAGTTTTCATGTTCGTAGTAATATTGCAAACGCTCAATTACCACCCTGGGCCGCTGGGTGGTGGCAGCGTTATCAAGCCACACGAGATCGTGACCATTCACCTTTTCCGAAAGAACCGGAAAGTCGGCGCGGATGGTATCCAGCGGCAGACCGGGATGGAGGCTGTGTAACGGCGCGGCAGGTATTGCCGGAAGGCCGGCGGTCTGCTCCGCGTCTACGGGCAGCACCACGGGATGGTAAGCAAGTGCTGTGCCGCTCATCATTTCCGTGACGCCGCCAAAGCCGGACGGGAGGCCAAAAATGGTGTCTGTCACCGGGGGGAACTCCCCCGCTGAGGGGGGAAGCGGAGGACTTACCGCTTGCGTGTCGAGTCCCGGATCGTTGTTGCGGTAAGGCCGGAGCGAGGAGGGAGGCGTCCCCCCCTTATTAAATTCCGGAAAATACGCGGCTGCAAGGGCAGCAAGTTCCGCTTCCGAAGGCAGACCGTAATCAACGGGGGAAGCCTGGTTCCAGTCAGACCGGCTGCTGGGTATATTCATAGTATTCCCCTACTTCAACATCTTCCAGCACAGCGAGGGCGTCGTCGGCAAGAATCGCCGCGGAGCAGTACAGAGAGAGCAGGTAAGACGCTATACCGGAGTCGTCTATGCCGCGGAAGCGTACCGAGAGTCCCCTGGATTGTTCGCCGGGAAGCCCCGTCTGGAAGAGGCCGATAACTCCGCGCTTTGCCTCGCCGCTGCGCACAAGGAGTATATTTGTCTTGCCGGTTTTTGCTTTGGGAGTTTTGAGACCGTCCACAAAGAGTTTGTCCGTGGGAACGATGGGAACGCCGCGCCAGGCAATAAAGGTTCCCCCGGCAAGGTTCACCGTTACCGGCGGTACTCCACGGCGGGTACACTCACGTTCAAAGGCGGCAATGGCTCTGGGGTGTGCGAGAAAAAAAGAAGGCTCCTTCCACACCTTGCTGAGTAGTTCGTCAAGATCGTCGGGCATGGGTCTGCCGTTGCGGGTCTGGATGCGCTGAGAATCGGCAACATTTTTGAGGAGTCCGTAATCGTCACTGTTGACGAGCTGACTTTCCTGCCGCTCACGCAAACTTTCAATGGCCAGCGAAAGCTGTTCCCTGGTTTGATCATAGGGCGAACTGTAGACATCGGAAATTTTTGTGTCCACGTTGATGATGGTGCTGATCGAGTGAAGCTGATACTCACGCGGTTTTGCCTGGTAATCCACAAAACCCTGGGGAATCTCCTGCTTTTTGGGATCCTGGCTGCACAGTACATCCAGCGGGGTTTCCCCTTCCACAACGCGGTTGACCCGGTAGATGCCCGCCTCAAGCCCCTTGAATTCCAGTACCTTTGCAAGGTACTTGGGGGTGAGGGCTCCGAATTGGGGCGGGGTCTTGGTGATATTCGCAAGCTGATACGCCGCCTCTCTCCCTAACGCATTAATTACTTTGTCTGCCATGATACTCTCCTTTGCAAAACCTTGGTTTTGTCACAACTTACTTTATTAGTAGACTGGTAGTGTGGTATCCACTTCCCGTGCCCACGCGTTTACTCCGTCTTTAAGATTGAGTAAACGTCCGGTATAGCCCGCTTCCCGCAGGGCTCTTATCGCAAAAATACTCCGCTGGCCTATCTTGCAGATAAACACGGCGTCTATTGACGGATCAAACTCGTCAATGCGGCGGGCCATCTGACCCAGGGGAACCGGCTTTGCATTGGGGAACCTGACGATTGCCCGCTCGTGTGGTTCCCGGATGTCGATGATCTGCAGGGGATCGTTCCGGTCAAAACGTTCCTTGAGTTCCTTTGCCGTAATGGTCTCCACCGGATCTTCGCCGGTGTTTTTCTTGAGGCCGCAGAACTGCTCATAGTCAATGAGTTCGCGGATAGTTGGATTGGTACCGCAGATGGGGCAATGGGGATCCTTGTCCAGCCTGAGTTCCCGAAACTTCATCTTCCACGCGTCAAAGAGAAGGAGTCTTCCCACAAGAGAATCGCCGCCGCCGACAATGAGTTTGATCACCTCGTTGGCCTGGATGGTTCCCACGATTCCGGGCAGCACTCCTACTACGCCGCCTTCGGCGCAGGAAGGCACCAGTCCCGGGGGAGGCGGTTCCGGATAGAGGCAGCGGTAACAGGGCCCCTCCCTGGCATAGAACACCGAAGCCTGGCCTTCAAACTGAAAAACCGAACCGTAAACATTCGGGATACCCAAAAGAACACAGGCATCGTTTACCAGATAACGGGTCTGGTAATTGTCGGTCCCATCGGCTACCACATCGTAGTCTTTCATGATCTCAAGCGCGTTGGCGCTGCTGAGCATGGTATTGTAGGTGTTAATTTTTATTTTGGGGTTGATGCTTTTGATCCGATCCTGAGCGGAGGCGACCTTGGGCCTGCCTATATCGCGGGTTCCGTGGATCACCTGGCGCTGCAGGTTGGATTCCTCAACAAAATCAAAATCAACAATGCCCAGTGTTCCCACTCCCGCGGCGGCAAGGTACAGAGCCAGGGGAGCGCCAAGGCCTCCGGTGCCAACGATGAGTACCCGCGCCGCCTTGAGCCGTTTCTGTCCCCTGATGCCCACTTCCTCCAGGAGAAGATGTCTGCTGTAACGGTCTATCTCCTCGTTGCTGAGGCCGGGAAGCTCTCTGTCTTTAATAACGCTTTCTGCCATTATGCAATTCCCTGAATTTCCAAATCAGCCGCCGGCGATTGCCGGAACCAGCATGATCTGGGCCCCGGACGAAACCGGTGTATCAAGTCCCTGCAAATTTTTGATATTGGTCTCGCCCACAAAAATATTTATAAAAGAACGGAGTTCCCCTTCTTTATACAGATGCTGTTTAATATCAGGATACTTCTCCGTCAGGGCCGCAAGAGCCTCCCCGACAGTGGCTCCTTCAACGCTCAGCCCGGAAGCGCGATCCGTAAATGACCGCAATGCCGTGGGAATAAGAATGTCTACCGCCATATTTCTTCCTCCAAAAATTTCGCCCTGTCCGGGGTAAGTTCCCAGGATCTCAGGTCCCCGGCCTTTCCCCTGTCCACGCTCACAATGACGTACGAGTAGAAAGGCAGGGCATGTTCCCTGTCAAAGTCCGAAGGCTCCGCGGGATGATCGGGATGGGAGTGGTAAAAACCCAACACATCCTTTCCCGTTTTGCGGGCCTCCAGTTCCGCCCGCATCAGATCCTCGCTCCGTATTTCAAAGCGGTGATACTGTTCCGCTTCTTCCCTTGAATTCTCAATCGGGATGATCCGCTCAAGCCTGCGCCTGACGGAATCAAAACCGGGCTCTGCCGCGGCCTGCGGATCGATCGTGCCCAGCAGTATGCCGCAGCATTCATTGGGCCAGGCCTTTTCCCCCTCGGAACGGATCGTCTTTTCCGCTTCGCTCCCCATCTCAAGCATTGCCGCCTTCCCAGAACCTGTCCTGAAGATACCGCGTTCCGCTGTCTCCCAAAATAGTAACGATGAGAGAGTCTTCGGGAACGGAGGCGGCAAGCTTCAGCGCCCCCAGCACATTTGCACCGGAACTGATTCCGGCAAAGATACCTTCTTTCCGGACAAGCTGACGGGCCGTTTCGTAGGCTTCCTCGGTGTTTACTTCAATAACCGAATCCGCCAGGCTCTCATCGTAAAAGCCGGGCTTGATGGTACTTGCCATATGTTTGGTGCCTTCAATGCCGTGAAATGGGGAATCCGGCTGAATGGCAACAACCCTGATTGCCGGATTGAGTTCCTTGAGCCTGCGGCCCGTCCCCATGAGCGTCCCCGAAGTTCCCATGCCGGCAATGAAGTGAGTTACCCTGCCGCCGGTCTGTTCCCAGATTTCCGGGGCCGTCCCGTTGTAGTGGGCCTTCCAGTTGACATCGTTGTTGTACTGGTTGGGGTAAAAATACTTTTCGCTCTGAGCTGCGGCTTCCTTTTGGGCCGCCAGAAAGGCGCCGTCGGAACTTTCAAGCGGGTCTGTCTCCACGATAAGGGCTCCATAACGGCGGATCAGATTTTTCCTCTCATTGTTGGCGTTGGCGGGAAGGTAAATAGTCACCGGATAGCCCAGGAAGGCCCCGAACATGGCGTATGCTATCCCCGTGTTTCCGCTTGACGCATCAATGATGGTCTTTCCCGGCCTGAGCAGGCCCTTCTCAATGCCGTCAAGCAGCATGGCCCTGGCAGCGCGGTCTTTGACGGAACCGGAAGGATTATGAAATTCCGCCTTGGCCTGTATGGAAGGGCCTCTTTTGGGAGAAATTTTACCGAGTTCTATCAGAGGGGTATTACCCACCATGTCTATCAGCTTCATATCATACAAAATCTATCAGATTTATAGGAATTATAGCATGGAAATATGCGTAGTGTCAAGTATTGTTTCAAAACCAACAACCTTGCCCTGTGAGTTCCGGGTAAAGGCCGCTCCCTGTCCGCGAATATACAATTTTTCAAAAATATACTTGACATTTCCCATAGACTTACTACACTATAATTTACATAGGTTTACTATGAAATACTGTCAAGGAGGATTTCACTATGAAGAAACGAATCTGCAGAAGTTTATGCTTCGTTCTGGTACTGGCGGCGCTGTCCGCCTCTTCGCTCTGGGCCGGCGCCAAAAAGGACACAGGAAGCCCGGCTCCCGCTGTGGAACCCGCCGCCCAGCCTTCGGGCCCGGTACTTTCGGGGAAAAAGGTCGTCGTGGCGGATGCCAACTCCACCCATCACCTCAACCTCTACGTAGCCCAGGAAAAGGGACTCTTTGCCAAACGGGGCCTTGAGGTGGAGATTCAGCAGACCAGTTCAGGCGTGGCCGCGGTGGTCGGCGGCGAAGCGGACATCGTGTTTAACTGCCCCACCGGGGTCATCACCCCCATTGCCAAAGGACAGAATATCACCATCATCGGCCAGGTGAAGATCCCCTGTACTTCGGTACTGGTCGTGCCGGTAAACGCACCATACAAAACCCCGGCCGACCTCAAGGGCCAGCAAATCGCCGGGCTTTCCACCACCTGCTGCGCGGTGATCCTCATCCGGGACGCCCTGCGGAACCAGTACAACACCGACTTTGAACT
>JAITES010000085.1 GCA_031281925.1 Treponema sp.
CTGTCAGAAAAACATGCAATGATCTTGTTGGACAGTTTTCCATTGTGTGCCAGAGTATTGATTCCCCACTGTATTCTCTCTCCGGGGGGAATATTCAAAAGGTGGTGGTTGCCAGAGAGGCCCATGCGGACCCGGATTTTCTCATTGCCGAACAGCCGACCAGGGGAGTCGATATTGGTTCCGCCAATGCAATACACAAGATCCTTATCGGTCTGCGGAATTCCGGCAAGGCAATACTGCTCTTTAGCGCGGATCTTGGAGAGGCTCTGGCAATGAGCGACCGGCTCATGGTCATGTATTCCGGCGAGATTGCGGCCGTATTCGATAATCCCGCGGCTCTGAGCGAACAGGAGCTGGGGCTCTACATGCTGGGGATAAAGAGGCAATAATGGCAACACTACCGCTAAAAATTAGACGCAGTAAAAATACCTTGATTCAGATGGCTGCGGCAGTGCTTATAGCCCTGGCGATTTCCTACGGCGTTCTTGTCCTGACAAGTTCCGAACCTCTTACCGCCTTTAGCAAGATGCTCTTTTCTCCCTTTACCAATGTACGTTACCTTGGAAATGTGCTTGAACTCATGGTGCCCCTTGCCTTTACGGGAATCAGTACGGCTCTGCTTTTCCGTTCGGGGCTGTTCAATCTGGGCGGTGAAGGGATCTTCTATATTTCAGGACTCCTGGCGGCTGTTCTCGCCTCACGGCCCATGGGGGGAAGTCCCGTCCATCAGACGATAGTAATTCTGTCGGCAACCATTTTCGGAGGTCTCCTGGCCTGTATTTCGGGCTTCTTCAAGGCGAAGTACGATGCAAATGAACTGGTTACATCCCTGATGCTGAACACGATTTTTTTCGGTATCGGCTTTTACCTCCTCAAGGTAAAATTCAGGGATCTGGAAGTTACCGGTGTTGCATCGGCCCTCTTTCTTGATACGGCCCGGCTTCCTGTGATTATACCCAGAACCCATGTTACTACGGGAATTCTTCTGCTCTGCGCCGCCGTACTGGTGGTATGGTTTGTCATGTCCGGAACTAAACTTGGATACATGATCAAGATGACCGGTTTTAACAGGGATTTTGCCGTCTATTCTGGGATGAGCATCTTCAGTCTTACCTTAATCGTGCATTTTCTTTCGGGGAGTCTTGCCGGAATGGGCGCGGCGGTACACCTCATGAGCCTTTTTACCCGTTTTACCTGGTCCGCCCTGCCCGGTTATGGTTTTGACGGCTGTCTTGTCGCCATGCTGGGAAAGAACAGTCCTCTGGGTTCATTTGTTGCGGCTTTTGTGCTGGCCTATCTGCGAACCGGCGCGGACATCATGGCCCGCAGTACCGATGTTCCGGTAGAGATGGTGTCAATCGTAGAAATGGTGCTGGTATTGATGATTACTGCGGATTTTCTTCTCAAGGCCCTTAACCGCCGGGATGCGCTGAAAAGCGGCGCCGCCGCGGGAGGAGAGGCGTAATGAACGGACTGTGGGCGCTTTTTCTTTCCCCTGCTTTCGGTTATGCCATTCTCAGGGTAACGACGCCCCTCCTGTTTGCGGCCATGGGAAACGTCATCTCAAGCCGCGCCGGGGTGAGCAACATCGCCATGGAAGGAACCATGCTTATGTCGGCCCTGGCGGGAGTGCTTTTTTCCGCATGGTTTCAAAGCACCCTTGCGGGACTTCTCTGCGCGGTGATCGTAGGAGTGCTTTTCAGCGCCTTTATGGCGTATCTTCATCTCTATCTGGGTACCAGTGTCATCATGGGAGGTATCGCGCTTAATCTTTTTGCAAGTAAATTTTCCGTGTACCTTCTCTACCTTTTTTCCGGACAGAAGGGAAACTCCGCCTCCCTTGCAAGCAAACAGATTCCTCTGCTCAACATCCCTGTTCTGCAGCATATTCCGGTGATCGGTGAAATTGTTTCGGGACAGAATGCTCTTGTTTACTGCAGCTGGATTGCCGTCCTGTTCACATGGCTGCTTCTTGCCAAAACAAGGCTGGGGAAACACATCAAGGCCGTCGGGGAAAACCCCCAGGCCGCGGCATCCGTGGCTATACGGGTAAAGCGGGTGCAGTTCATCAGCCTCTGCCTTTCGGGTCTTCTGGCAGGCTTCGGCGGGGCCTATATGTCCATGGGCTACCTTTCCATGTTTACCCGCAACATGGTTGCAGGCCGGGGCTGGATAGCCATTGCCGCCAGCGCCATGGGCCGTTCCATGGTTGCCCCTACGGTGCTGACATCATTCCTGTTCGGCCTTTTTAACGCGATTGGCAATATCCTGCAGCTTGAAAACATACCTTCGGAACTGGTTACGGCCCTGCCCTCGGTGGCCGTTTTTTCGGGCCTCATAATTTACAGCTGGTCCCTGTCGCGGAAAAAGGCGAAGCATTAGACCTGTTCGGGAATACCATTAGGAATCCTGACCGGCAAGCCAGTCATGCAGGTAAGCCTGTTTCCGCTGTTCCCTGTCAGGATAGCGGATCTGTTTTTCCGGGCGGAGCAGAAGATCCAGCGCAATCCCGGACAGGAGGAGGGCGCTGTTTTCATAGGCATTGACAGGATCGCTGATGCTGAATTCATCGCTATGCACTCTTCCTGTGATGCCGGTAAAACCAAGCTGCAGTACAGGTACTATGGCGGAAAGATCGCCGTGATCTCCGGACGCGCCGCTTGTTTCATTGAGAACCCAGGCGTTTTCTCCAAGACTCAGTTCCCCGCAGAGTTCTTCAACGCGTTCCGCCGCAAGTTTTACCAGTGCGGGATCCTGAATAAACGGAAGATAACCGGGCATGGTAGTAATACTGCACCCAAGTTCCAGTGCCCTTGCGCAGGATTCAAAAAGAACATCGAGCTTCCCCGAAATTTCCGCAAGGCTCTTCCTGTCGCGGGCACGGAGGTAGGTTTCAAGCACCGCATGGGAAGGAATAGTGTTTACGGAAGTCCCGCCGCCTTCGGAGAGTATGGGGTAGAGCTTTAGCTCCGCCTCGGGAGGAAAGGTATCCTTGAGCATTTGAATGGCGTTAAGGGAAAGACTTGCCCCGTGAAGGGCATTTCTCCCCAGGTGGGGAGCGACTCCCGTATGCGCATCCTTCCCCCTGAATTCGATACGCTTGTGGAGAAAACCTGTCAGCGAAGTTCCCACATCAAAAAATAAACGGGGGCGCCGGGGATCCGGATTCATCACATGACAGGAGAGTACGGCATCGGCATCATCAAAATATCCTTCGGCAATAAGATGCTGTTTTCCCGAAATTGCCCTGATGAGTCCTGCGGCCTTCATCTTCTTCCGTTCTTCAATTTCGATAAATTCTTCCGCAGGAATAAAGAAGAAAGAAATTCTGCCGGGAATCTGTTCCATAATCTTTGTTTCCGCAAAAGCATGAATCATGTTAAGCAGTACAACAGTTTGAATGCTGTGACCGCATGAGTGAAAGGCAGTGGGTTTCCCGTCCTTCTGTATCAACAGGGCGTCAATATCGGCTATGATCACAACATGGTAGCCCTCTTCCCTCCCGGCAAAACTGCACCTGACCCCATGGAGGGCAAGATTTTTTTCGCAGGGAATCTGCCATTTTTCAAGACAGTCACAGATACCCCGTGCAGTCATTTCTTCATGGAAACCTGTCTCGGGTATGGAGAAGAAATAGCTTCCCAGCCTAAAGGCCTCCTCCCGGAAAGTCCTGATACTTGCCTTTATTTTTTCCCAAAGTCCGTTTATATATGCCTGATCCATGTTTTAACTATATTGTTTTGCCCCTCACCCTTCAAGTCCTCAAGGCTATGGAATATAAGGATTCATGGTACTATAATGGACTTGTTGCCCGGCGGCGGGTTCCGGACGGAGGAGGCATATAATGCGGAACATGACGGCTGTTTTGATTTCGGCCATTTCATTTTCTATTCTTGGTTCCTGTAACAGTGTTCAGAACAGCAGTGGAGCCGATACTGTTATAGAGTATCCGGAGGCCGGGTTTTCCCGCGGCGTCAATCTTTCCGAGTGGTTTCAATATACCGGATCCGCCCGCGGGATCCATTTCAGGAAATTTACAAGGGAAGATTTCCGGGACATGAAAGATCTCGGCATCAACATTGTGAGGCTTCCGATTCAGCTTGATACAATGACAGGACCCGAGCCCTCTTATGTACCCGATCCCCTGTTTCTGGAATTGCTGGATCGGGTGGTCGACTGGGCCGAAGAGTATGAAATATTTATCATCCTTGATAACCATTCTTCCGATGGTTCAAGCGGTTCCACCCCGGATGAAATCGACAGTTTTCTTGTTCCGGTCTGGACACATATAGCCGATCACTTCAAAAACAGAAGCAAATTTGTACTCTATGAGATCCTCAACGAACCGTATGGAGGCATCTCCGCGGCCCGCTGGGGAGCCGTGCAGAAAGCGGTGATAGACGCCATCAGAACAAGGGATACCGTCCACACTATCATTGTCGGCGGCCATTCGTGGAATTCGATTGACTCCCTGAAAGAGCTTCCCGTTTATACGGATAAAAATCTCCTCTATACATTTCATTTTTACGATCCATACTATTTTACCCATCAGGGACAGAACTGGGCAGAGCCTTCCATGGCGGAACTTGGGGGACTGCCCTTCCCTCATGGCGCCCATACCATGCCTTCCATCCCCGGGAGCCTTATTGCCGCAGGACTCGGCCCGTATTTCAAAAACACGTATCCCCGCGACGGGAAACCGGCCGCCCTTGCCGCCTCTCTCGACAAGGCAGTTCAGTTTTCAAGGGAACGGAATGTTCCGGTTTTCTGCGGGGAGTTCGGCGTAAAGATGGGCAACTGCCTTGAGGAGGATCGTGTCCGCTGGTACAAAACAACAGCCGCCCTTCTGGATGAAAGGCACATCCCCCGGACAAGCTGGGATTATTATGGCGATTTCGGCCTTTATAAAACAGGACGGGGCGGCAGTATTGATTCGGATCTGAATGTGGAAGTGGTCAAAGCCCTCGCCTTTACGCCGCCCCTACAGAAGAAAGCCGAAGCGGTAAACGGCGGCTTTACCCTCTATGACGATTATCCTGAAAAAAACATCACGGTACAATACTGGCGGAAAAGTTCCCTGTTTGATTTGTATGACACCGATTCTGCCGAAGGGAAATACGCCATCCGCTGGGGGAACCTTGACCGCTATGATAGTATTACTTTTACATTCACCCGCCCCATAGACTGGAAGTTTCTTGCGGAAAACGGCTTTGCGCTGCAGTTCAGGGCCAGAACGGACAAGCCTGTCGAATTTGATGTGCGCTTTATTGACGCGGAAAACGCTTCGGGTATTCCCTGGAGGAACCGCTATGCGGTTACCGGAAAAATTCTGCCCCCCGACGGAACATGGCATACCATACGGATACCCCTTGCGGATATGAGCGAACAGGGGGCCTGGATCGACGCGGAGCAGCGCTGGCTTGAAAGCAGAGGCCTTTTTTCCTGGAACGAAGTTCAAACACTCCAGTTTGCGGCGGAATACAGGGCGCTTCCGGACTGCTCCATCGGAATTGATTCAATAGAGATACTGAAATAAAATGAAGGCGGCCCGATAGAGAAAATCAGTTGAACTCCCAAGGTTTACCGCGGTTAAGCCGGACTTAGCGGGTACCGGTACTATCGCCTTCTTTCATTTCCTGTATAAACATATTATAGGTTTCGCTCAGGC
>JAITES010000200.1 GCA_031281925.1 Treponema sp.
CCCGTTCCGGGAAGCGGGATGCGCTCCGCTATTTTGTCAAAAAAATACTGGCTTCATATACCCGGGCTCCGTTCCCTCCCGTAATCCGTTTTGGTTCAGGCGGCATATCCTGTCTTGCCGATCCCTGGACCGGAGATCTGAGAGACGCCCTGCTCGAAATAGTTCCTTCGGAACAAATTTCGGAACTGGATCTGCTCTCGGAGGCCATATCCCGGGAAAGGCTCAGGGATGAAGTTTCGGAAAGCCTTGACCGGAAGGCCCGGCGCTTCTTTTCCATTTTTCTTGAAAACTACCTTGACGCAATGAAAAGCCTTAAAGCTCCCGCCTTTCTCATCCTGGAAAACCTCCATCTGGCGCCGGAGCCTGCCCGCAGGATCATCTTTGAAGTGTGGGCACAATTTGAAGGCAAGAAGGATCTGCGGGTGTACGGCATTTTATCCGTGGAAAAAACGGCCCGGACCGAGAATGAGGAACAGTGGAGAAAGCTCTTTCCCCGGATGATCCAGGCCAATCCGGCTGAGGAAATCCGCTCTTCCAAAGGCCCCGATCGATCCCTCCCTGTGGATCTCTGGGAAATGGCCTGTCTTTTTCAGATTTTGGGAAACTACTTCCCCGGCTCTCTCTTTACCCGGCTTCTCATCGAAGAGGGGAAAGCCCCTGCAATGGTCTTCTCTGCTCTGGAAATGCTTGTTTCCAGGGGGCTTATTGACGATTTTGACGATCCTGTTCCACATATTCCCGGATTTTTGGTCCAGGCCAGGACTGTTTTGGGCGAAAGAATGGAAAAAATTCATAAATTGGTGTTGAACAGGCTCCTGGACTGGGTAAAACGGGGTGACCTAGCGCCCTGTTTTAGACTTTTGGAGATACTTTCCGAGCTGGGAGGCACGGGGGACGATGAACTGGTATTCCGCAGTCTGCAAGCCGACCTCCTTAACCATACCTGGTCTGCCATTGACAGGGCGCTTTCGGAAAAAACATTCCGCCTTGTTGCCGGAAAGGACAGGGCCGCGGCGCTTGAATATATTTACGGTTCCCTTAAAGTCCTCATCATCGGAAATGAAAAGAATATCCGTTCCTGGTTTAAGTCTCCTCCTCCCGAAAAGGCGGTTTATGCGCCGTATAAAGCCCAGATTCTGAGCAGCCATGCCTGTTTTTTTCTGGGCATAGGGGATTCGGCCCAGGCCCTGGAAGCGGTCAAGGAGGCCATTCACCTGAGCCAAAACCGGAGCTGGGCAGGACTTGCCAGGGCTTACCGGCTTTTTGCGCTGGTTAACCTTTCCCGCAGGCGGACGGAGAGCAGCTTCAGGGAATCGGGAACTTCCGGAGAGGCTCTGGAATATTCCGGTTTTGCCGTTGAGAACGCGGAAAAATCCAGGGATGCCGATGAACTGGCAATTTCCGCCTACTATGCCGCTTCAATTCAGCTTCTCTTTGGGAATATTTCGAAAGCCATGCGTTATGTAGCGCAGGCGGAAGAGAGCGCCCTGGCGGCAGGGCGGAACGACTGGGCCGACCGGGCCTGTTTCCTCCGCGGGAAGATCCGGTTTGAAACGGGACACTACCGCGAAGCTCTTACCCTGTTTGAGGATATACAGGAGAAGCCCCATGGCGGGATGACCAAAGAGAAGGAAATACTTCTGGATACCTGGGCCTACCGTGCCCGGATTTATTCACAGAATCCGCTGTGCCCCAAACCGTCAAAATGCGGGAGCGACGGGGATCTCTTTGAAGTTGAAGCAGCCTGGCTTTCCGGGGATTGTAAACTGGCGGCGGAAGCGGCGGCCCGTTTTTCTGCCCGGCTCCCCCAGGGGGATGAATTCCTCCATATTGAACAGCCCGACTGGCATTCCGGTTTTGCCCAGTGTGAATTCCTCCTTATCCCCAGGACAGACCTTTTTAGCCGGATGTGCGGCGCCTTCCAGTCTCTTGCGCTGGCAAAAATCTCCCGGGGCGAAGGGGAAGGCTGCCGGTCTTTCCAGCATTTCCTCCGTGACGACCGTTTTTCCGAAATGGATCCCAATGATCCGTTTTATTTTTATGCGTGGTTCAAAATACTGGAGGAATCCGGTGCGGCCCAGGTTGACATGAACACCGCGGTGAGCATGGCCTTCAAACGCCTGCAGCGCAGGGCGACCCGTATCGACGACATGGAAACCCGCAGGGACTGGCTTTCCCTTCCCCGCTGGAACGCGGCCCTCTCCCAGGCCGCCCGCGAATATAAATTGATCTAATACCGGCAAACGTCTATACTGACAAGCGGCTATAATCTATTCGGCAAGGAGCATTCCATGAGTATCAATAAAGTTAAAACGGCAGTGGTAGGCTGCGGAACAATCAGCGACATATACCTCAAAAATATGACAAGCGCATTCGAGATCCTTGATGTGGTCGGCTGCTGCGACATAATCCCCGAGCGGATGGCAAAACGGGCCGGCCAGTACAACATTAAACAGATGAAGATCGGAGAGATTTTGAACGATCCGGACATAGAACTGGTACTCAACATTACAGATCCGGTAAACCATCATCTTGTATCCAGCCAGGTGCTGAATGCAGGCAAGCACCTCTACTCGGAAAAGCCGATTGACCTTTCCATTGAGGCGGCACGGGAACTCGTGCAGCTTGCCGATCAGAAGAAACTCCTCTACGGCAACGCGCCGGATACCTTCATGGGCCAGGCCATTCAAACCGCCCGCTTCTACCTTGATGCAGGCGTCATCGGGGATGTTACTTCGGTCTATGCTACCCTCAACCGGGATGCGGGACTTCTTGCGGAACTTTACCCCTTTACCGCGCTTCCCGGCGGCGGCATCGGCCTTGATGTTGGAGTGTACTATGTTACCGCCATTCTTTCCATTTTGGGCCCGGTAAAGGAAGTTGCGGGCTTTGTTGATACCCTCAAGGCCGAACGTACCCACTATTTTCCCAACAAGGACGACTTCGGCCAAAACTTCACTCTCCAGGCGGAAAACCGTGTGGTGGGAAGTTTCCGCTTTGCCAATGGCGTCATGGGTTCCCTCATGTTCAATTCCTGCAGCATCGGCAACGAAAAGCCCCAGATCGTCATGTTCGGCACCGAAGGAATCCTCTACATGCCGGATCCCAACCTCTTCGGCGGCGAGGTAAAGGTGATCCTGAAAGGCCAGACAGAGCCCATTACCCTTGCCCCCACCCACGGCTTTACGGAAAACAGCCGGGGCATAGGACCCGCGGAACTTGCCTGGTCTCTGCGCAGAGGCCGCAAACCCCGTACCAGCAAGGAAATGGCCTTCCACGGCCTTGAACTGCTTCTGGGCCTCTACAAAAGCTGCGAAACCAAACAGTTCTACCAGATGACCAGCAGCTTCGAGCGGCCCCCCGCCATTCCCCGCGGCTACCTCGGCGAAAGCTACGGCCGCTCCCCGGCTGAAGCAGGGATTGCGGTGTAAAGTAAAGCCGGTTCTTATATCTCTTAGTCAGGAATCTCTTTCAAAATTCCCCTGACGGTAGTATTTTTTATCTCAGTATGTCGTGGAACCGGGATCTTTTTCCCTGTCGTTTTATGTATAAAAATATCATGATTTGCGCCATTCTGGTAAAAAAATACGCCTTTCTCGTTGAGAATTTTTATGAAGGCGTTTCGCTTCATTTGGCGACCTCTAAAACGCCCTTATGTTCTTTTACTTCCAGCGTACCATCTTTTATCCAATTATAAATTTCCAACAATGCTTTTTCAAAATCTGCAAGATCTTCTCCTTGTGTTGTATATTCCGGGTAGTCATCAAGATATCCGACAAGAAAACCATCATCCATTGTATATGTATATTTCAATTCCATGTTTTCCCTCCTGAACTGGATATGATTGTAG
>JAITES010000090.1 GCA_031281925.1 Treponema sp.
TGGAAAGGAAGAACGACGTGTGGAAATCGCCAGGATGCTGGCGGGAGATGCCGGGGAAGCGGCTCTTGCCCATGCGGACGATTTAATTCTAAAATACTCACAATCTTAAGCTGCGGAGAGGGTAATGGCGAAAATTTCCGAAGAGGAACGTCATAAGTATTTTGAAAAGGTAAGCGGTTATCGGCAGAATACCAAAATCATCCTCAAAAGGGAACAGAATGTTCTGGCGGTCATCAAAAAAGATCCCGCTACCGCGGCTTTCAAACGCCTTGCCCTGGTAGACGATATGCTCAACCTGGCTTCCAACTATATAACTATTTCCGCTGTATCCCAGTCGGTTTTGAAGGTCAAAAACGAAGACGCCCTGAATGACGGGCGCAAGTCTCTCTATAAAAGCGTTATCTACCTTGAAGAGATTGTGAGTAACCTGGTTGACGCCCCCTTTACCGATTATGAGGAAAAACTTGCCAGCATTGAGACGGTTGATGCCAGGCGGCGTTACGATCTTGTCCGCAAGATGGGTTTTGCGATTCAGCTTCTGGAAAATGCCTACGGGGACAATACCAAATGGAAATGGTCCTTTGTGGAACTGGAAGGCCGTTTTGCGGCGGTGGCAAAGAACATCATTGATCTGAAAACTGCTGTGGCCAACACCGACCCCCGTTCCCCGGCCTATGAACCGACCATGTATCACCTCATCCTGGCCAAGAAGCTCCTCATGCAGGCTGCGGATCGCTACCGGGAAAAGTATGAACTTTCCACGAACCGGATCGATGACTTCAAGATGGGGATTCACTTCCTCAATGCCCTGCGGCGGCTCCATATTCTTTTGGGGGAGCCCAATGACGCTGAAACAGTAAAGAAAAAGTTTGATATCTGGAAAAACAAGCTGGAAACAGACATAAAAAAAACAGAAGAGCTTGCAATGAAAAAGATATAGTATGTGTCTCTTGAGGCGTCTTGTGCATGGAAAATTCTGAACAACCGCAAAACGGAAAGCCGGATCTGTCCCTTAAAAATTTCCGCTTTCTTATTCCCTATCTGTACCCTTACCGCTGGCGTTATCTGTGGGGCTTTGTATGCCTTATTGCCGTTGACAGCGCCCAGATTCTCATCCCCCAGTTTACCGCCAGGGCAATAAATCTTGTAGCCGCGCGGGAAGGGGAGGGCGCTGTCTGGGGCCAAATACTGTTCCTCTGTCTGGGCATGGTTGCCGCCATGGCGGTGATAAGTACGGGCCGTTTTCTCTGGCGCTACTTTATCCACGGCGCTTCCAGGAGAATCGAAACGGAACTGCGGGGGAATCTTTTCAGCCATCTTCTTTCCCTTTCCTATGACTTTTATCAGAGGAGCAAGATTGGGGATCTCATGGCCCGTTCCACCAATGACATCAATGGTATCCGTGAGGCCATAGGCTGGGGTCTTGTGATGCTGATTGACGGGACAGTGATGGTTCTGGGTATCCTTGTGGTGATCTTCATACAGGACGCCAAAACCGCTGCCTTTGCCCTTATTCCCCTGCCGCCCATTACTCTGCTGATCCTGCTTTTCGGCAATGCCGTGGGAGCGCGTTTCCGCCGTGCGCAGGAAACCTATTCCCACATGAGTGAGACGGTACAGGAAACTTTTTCCGGAGTGCGGGTGATAAAGTCTTTTGTCAAGGAATGGTGGTTCGGGAAGAAATTTGCCGCGGCCAATGACGACTACCGGAACGCCAACATGGAATTGGTAAAGATCTACGGAATCTTTTTTCCCTTTATCACCTTCCTTTCCGGCCTCACTTCCCTCATCGTAATTCTTGTGGGCGGCATGCGGGTGGTGGAAGGCAGCGTAAGCCCGGGCGCGCTGGTAGCCCTTTTCAGTTATTTTCAGATGCTTGTCTGGCCTCTCATGGGCGCAGGATTCATGGTGAATGTCATACAGCGGGGCGCCTCCTCCCTCGGCAGGGTGAAGGAGATTCTCGATACAAGGCCCTCCATCGAATCTCCCGGGCATCCGCAGAGAGACTTTCAAAAGGCCGGCTCCGTATTCGCGCCGCCCCTGCGGCAAAATTCAACCGGAGAGGAAGCGCGGCTTTCCGCGCCCCCGTTGCTTGAAATACGGAACCTCACACTGGCCTATAGCAGCGAGGGAGGGAAAAACGTCCTTTCCGCGGTGAATCTGCGGCTTGAAGAGGGAGAGATGCTGGGCATTCTGGGCCGGACAGGTTCGGGGAAGTCGAGCTTTATAAAGGCGCTGCCCCGGATGATCGATCCTCCTCCGGGCATGGTGTTTCTCAGGGGCATTGATGTCAGGGACTGGGATCTGGGAGAATTGCGGGCCTGTTTTGCCCTGGCTCCCCAGGATAGTTTTCTCTTTTCCGACAGTATAAAAAATAATATCGGCTACGGCCTTGACAGTCAGGGAGAAGAAGCGGATTTTACCAGGGCCGCCGGTTTTGCGGCTCTGAACAGGGATCTGGAGGCCTTTTCTTCAGGCTGGGATACCCTTATCGGTGAACGGGGACTCTCCCTTTCCGGCGGCCAGAAGCAGCGGGTAGCCATTGCCCGCGCCCTCATCACCTCTCCTGAGATCCTGATCCTCGATGATGCCCTTTCCGCGGTGGATACTGAAACCGAACAGAGGATCCTTTCGGCGCTGAATGAGGAACGGGAAGAGCGCAAAAGGCAGGGCAGGGCCTTGACGGTGATCATCGTGAGCCACAGGGTTTCTACCCTTTCCCGGGCGGACAAGGTGGCGGTTTTTGAAAACGGTTCCTTAAGCGAATACGGCAGCCCGAGGGAACTTCAGGATTCAGGCGGCTTTTTCAGCCGGACAGCGGCCCTGCAGCGTCTTGGAGATTCAGCCGGGCCTGCGGGAGCAGGGGAGGCTTCCTCCGGCAGCGAAAGACACGGGAGCAAAAATGGCTGATTATTTTGAAGTTGAAGAGGTTGTCCGGGATTACGACAGCAGAATTACCGCAAGGATCCTTTCATACCTTAAACCCTACAAAAACCTCGTTGTGCTGATGATCTCTGCCCTGGCGGTTTCGACCATGGGTGAACTTTTTGTCCCGGTGATGCAGCAGCGGCTTATCGACAATGCGATCATGGCCCGCTTTATTGTGATGGATCCCCGGGCTCCGGAGGGTTTAAGCCGGGCCGCGGCCGCGGAGAGGGAAAAATTGATGGGACTGGACGGGGGAATTGAAGCAGGAAACCTGCTCTTTATACCCCAGGGGCGGAATACCATCATGACAGGTTCTGTGGAGAGAGAATTGAAAGCCGCGGCTGTTCTGCAGGAAGAAAGCTGGTATGCCTTCCGCTATAAAGACGGCGATCCGCTGGCCTCCATCGTGGAAGAACGGAGCGACGTTTTCCTTCGGGGAGAACTCTGCGGAGCGATAAAGAATGCGGATCTCTACAAACTGCCTGTATCACAGATACGAATAGTGCGGGAGCGTGATATTTCTTCGATTGTGAAAACAGTTCTGCTGCTTCTTTGTCTCTTGCTGGCAGTTTTTGTTTTTACATTTATACAAACATGGGTAACCGTGCTTATCGGGCAGAAGGTCATGAAGGATATCCGGCTTGCCCTTTTTGAAAAAACCCTTTCCCAGTCAACAGATTTTCTGTCACATCATCCTGTGGGCCGGATCGTAACCAGGCTTACCGGGGATGTTGAGACGATAAATGAATTTTTTACCTCGGTTCTTGTGGCCTTCCTCAAGGATCTTTCCGTGATGATTGGGGCGCTCATCACACTCTTTGTGCTTTCTCCCCGGCTTGCCCTTGTCGTGCTCTGTACCATGCCGCCTGTCATGGGGATAACCGCGATCAGCCGCATCAAGGCCAGGGACGCCTTCAGACAGCAGCGTATTGCCAATTCCAGAGTTAACTCGTATCTTTCTGAACATCTTTCCGGAATACAGGTGGTGCAGCTCTTCCGGGCGGAAGAGAAGAGCCGCCGGGAATTTCGTGAACGGAACATGGAGCTTCTCAAGGCCAACCTTGGGGAGATGTTTGTATTCGCCACATTCCGTCCCATCGTAGAGTGGTTTTCCACCTTTACCGTGGCGGCCGTCATCGCCGTGGGAAGCAATATGGTTTTTAACCTTTCCCTTTCGCTGGGAGTGCTTATTGCGTTTATCAGCCTTGTCAGTATGTTCTACAACCCGGTGATGGATATTGCGGAGAAGTATACCCTGCTGCAATCGGCAATGGCCGGAGGGGAGCGGGTCTTTGCTCTCCTTGACGCCGAAGAAAAAATCCCGGACGCCGGGAACCAGGGTGTGCCGGAAGCTTCGCCGCATCCGGATGTCGGGGAAAAACATACCGGGAAAAGCGGGAGGCAAATTGAATTCAGGGATGTTCATTTTTCCTACAAGAAGGGAGAGGAGATCCTTAAAGGACTTTCTTTTACCGTGAATCCGGGGGAGACGGCAGCCATTGTAGGTTACACCGGGGCAGGAAAGACAACCATCATCAATGTACTTACCCGGCTTTGGGACATTGATTCAGGCGGGATATTCCTCGACGGGATACCGGTAAAGGAACTCCCCCTCGCCTATCTCCGCCGTTCCGTGATACCGGTACTGCAGGATGTGTTCCTCTTTTCGGGAACGGTGGCGGACAATATCAGGCTGGGACTTCCCCTGACGGATGAGGAGGTGGAGGCCGCCGCCAGGGCGGTGCATGCCCATGAGTTTATAAGCGCGTTGAAAGAAGGTTACAGGACGGTTCTCTCCGAAGGGGCCTCCAATATCTCCGCGGGCCAGAGGCAGCTTTTGAGTTTTGCAAGGGTCATCGCCCATAATCCCGGCGTGGTGATTCTCGATGAAGCCACCAGTTCCATTGATACGGAAACCGAAAGGCTCATTCAACTGGGCATGCGGAGGGTGCTGTCGGGCCGCAGTTCCATTGTCATTGCCCACCGGCTTTCCACCATCCGCAGCGCGGACCGTATTCTGGTGCTTTCCGGAGGCCGCCTGATTGAAGAGGGCAATCACGAGGAATTGATAAGGCAGAATGGTATGTATGCCGGACTCTACCGGCTGCAGTACGAAGAAGAGGCTTAAAGAAAGAAGTTTAAGCCGGAAGGCGAAGCTTCACCCTTCACCCTCCAAACTTACCCTGCCAATTCGAATCTGCCTGTAAAGCAACCGGCTTTATGAACGACACTAATTCAGCATTTGGGCCGCTTCACCGTGATCCCAGCGCCGTGCAATATCGGCAGGACTTTCCTGGGCTATGTTTTTGATCGCCTTGTTTGCTCCCAGTTCCATGAGTTCCGAAATGATGTCTTTATTCCCATAGCGGGCCGCATAGTGGAGAATAGTGTTCCCCGATGCGTCCCTGGCATTGATTCCCCTGCCCGAGAACAGGGCCGCTACCCCTTCGCTGCCTTTGAGGAGAGCAATATCCGCAGGAGTCTTTTCGTCTCCGGCCACCGAGAAGGGATCGGCTCCCGCATCGGCAAGCAGTTTTGCGTGTTCCCAGGCATTCTGATCCACCGCTACCCGCAGGGGGCTTCGGCCTTCGGAATCCACCGAAGAGAGCCGGCCTCCCAGATCGAGAATCGTCTTTACCATGATAATGGGCGCCGTATTCAGGACCGCTATATGCAGGGGAGAAGAGCCTGAATCATCGGCCGCATTGAGTCTGTCTTTGGTGAGCAGGGTAGATACCATCCGGGGAGATGTTACCAGCGCCGTATGGAAGGGAGTAAGACCCATGGAATTCTTTGCATGAATTGATGAACCCCAGCGGAGAAGCAGGGTGGTCAGATCGCTCCGTTCCATGGCAACGGCAATGTGGATGGGGGTATCGCCCCTGGCGTTCCGTGTGGTCGGATCCGCGCCGAGATCCGCCAGCCTCTCCATTGACTGGGGATAGCCGGCAAGGACTGCCTCCATGAAAGGTGTATTCCCCTCAGAATCACGGATCTCAAGTTCAGCGCCCGAATACACCAGCAGGGTTTCCAGATCCACAATGCCCAGCCGTACCGCATCATGGAGGGGAGTCTTCCCGCTCAAGGCATGGGCGTTAATATCAATTCCCGCGTCAAGAAGGGCCTGGGCGGCGTTTTTCGCATTCCAGCGGACTGCGGCATGGAGGGCCGAATTGCCCAGATAATCCCGTGCGTTGAGCGAAGATCCGGCGCCGAGAAGCACCTGTACGGTAGAAGAACTGTTCTGTTTGACGGCTTCAAAGAGCGGAGTCTCTCCTGTAGCGTTGGCCGCTTCGGTATTGGCGCCCTGCTGAATGATAAAAGGTATATAGGAATCAAGTTTCCACTGGGCCGCATAGTGGAGGACGCTGTTGCCCAGACCGTCACGGGCTTCCAGGGTTTGAGAGTTTATCATCCATCGTCTCGCGTCCGTCTGCGAGTAGATGAGTCCGCCTGAGATAAAGGCCAGGTAGAGAGGGCTTTCGTTTTTTGCATTGGCGGCAAAAATATCGGCGCCCCTGGAGATGAGAAGCTCTCCCGATTCCCGCTGGTTGAGCCTCACCGCCAGGTGGAGGCTGTTATCGCCTTCCTTGTTCCGCGCGTTTACATTGGCCTTCTGATCGAGAATAAGGCCTATCGTTTTTGTGTCCGCCCTGTTTTTTATTGCCAGATGCAGAATCGTGTTTCCGCCGCTGTCTGTTTGATGTACCGTTTCCGTGGTGATAAGGCTGGGCAGTATGGGGCTGTTGGTGAGCAGGGCCTTTTCAAAGGGAGTGATGCCTTCGTTATCCGCCGCAAAAATATCGGAACCGTAGGCAAGAAGTATGGGGATACAGTTTATTCGGTCCTCCTCCACCGCCAGATAGAGAGGCGTTTTGCCGTCCATGTTACGCATGGAAACATCGGAACCTCCGGCAAGGAGGGCCTGAACGATCTCGGGACTCCGGTTCAGGGTGAGGGCAATATGAAGCGGGGATTCACCGTGGACATCCCGTAGATTGGGATCGGCCTTGTTTGAGAGGAGGAGGGATATTGCCTCCTGATGATTCTCGGGAGGTATGGCAATGTGAAGCGGAGTATTTCCTTTTGCATCCTGAACATTAACCTCGGCACCCGCAGCTATAAGCATACGCATGGCTTCTGTCTTGCCGGATCGGGCGGCCTCGTGGAGGGGAGTGGTGCCGGAACCGTGTTTAACCTGAGTATTGGCCTTCTTTTTTAACAGGAAGCTGATTAGCCCCGTATAACCTTCCCTGGCGGCAAAATGCAGGGGCGCCGAACCATCGGCAAAACGGATGTTGTAGTTGGAGGTACGGACCGCCGGAGCAAAATTGGGGAAGATCGGGTTGGGCGAATAGGAACCGGCCAGAATGAGACGCTCCGCGGCCTCCATGTGATCGCTTGAGTCAGGCCGTGTAAAGGCAAGATCCAGGGCATTCTTTCCCCCGGAATCCTTTAAGGCCACCTTGGCCCCCGCGCCGAGTATAGTATTTACGGATTCAACCTTTCCGTTGAGAGCCGCCAGATGGAGAATAGATCTAAGCGAAGCATCGGTCTTGTCCAGTGTAACGGGATTCAGGAGGGCGGAAAGGAAGGCGCCTCCCCCGGATATGGCTTCCAGAGCCGCGCTTGAAGTCCCGTTAATGGGCCTGTGTATGTCGGCTCCGGCCGCGGCCAGTACCCTGGCCACGCCGGGATCCTGTTTTCCGGTACTGATTGCAAGGGGAGTACGGCCCTCATCGTCCAGAGCGTCCACTTCGGCCCCCATGGTGATAAGGAAGCTTGCGAGTTCCGCATCCCTAATCTCGGCAGCCGCATGGAGGGGAGTTCTTCCCCCGGCGCCGGTTGCATGGACATCGATCTTGCCTTTGAAGAGTTCACGGGCTTTTTCAGTTTCTCCCCTTTCAACGAGGGACCAAAAATCGTCTTCTGACGGTACTTCTGTGGGTTCAGAATCCGGAGAAGCCGGAGGAGTGCTGCAGCCTGAAAAGGCCAGGCACAAGGCTATTATGCCGCTGAGGGCACAGAAAACGGGTTTGCACTTCATACAGTTATAATCGGCAAAACCTGAGGGGATATGTATAAAACTCTGAACAAAATGTATATACTTATCATAACGAAACAAAACGGAGGAAATCAATGAAGACCTTGTTTGACAAAACACATATAGGCGCTATGAAACTAAAAAACCGGTTTATCCGTGCGGCCGTTGCCGAGAAGACACAGGACGGGCATATAAATGACAATACATTGAAATTATATGAAAAACTTGCACAGGGAGGCGCAGGGGCGTTAATTACAGGCTTTACACTTGTTGACGGGGAAGAAAAAAACTTTCCGTTGATGGCGTGTTATGATGATTCTTTTTTGGAGGGTCACAGAAAATTAACAAATATAGTACATGAAAATGGAACAAATATTATTTTACAATTAGTGTATGTAGGCTCTTATATTATGGGCGATGCGAGCGGTGTAACCATTCTTGCTCCCAGCGCCGTTAAAAATTTAAATACCGGAATAGTCCCGCGGGAAATAAAAATTACCGAAATAAAAAACATACAGGAAAAATTCGCCGCCGCCGCATTGAGGGCTAAAAATTCAGGTTATGACGGGATTGAAATACATGCCGCCCACGGCTTTTTCTTAAGTCAATTTATGACGCCCTATTATAATCGAAGAACCGACATATATGGCGGCTCCGCAGAAAACCGATCCAGAATGTCACTGGAAACCTATGATGCCATCCGGCAATATGCCGGTAATGATTTTCCCATATTGATAAAAATAAATGTAAATGACGGATTTGACGGTGAAGTATTGTTTGAGGATGTTCTGTATTTATGCAAAAAATTGACGGAAAGAGGCATTAATGCGATAGAGATATCCGGCGCATGGCAGAAATTGCCCAAAGAATCAACATCATATTTTAAAAAAGAAGCGGAAACAATCGCAGCACAAAATAACATAAAGGTTATTATGACCGGCGGTAATCTGCATTTTAATGAAATGACAGATATATTGAACACCACAAAAGTTGAATATTTTGGAATGGCGCGGGCTTTAATGAAGAATGCTGATTTAGTCAATATGTTTGAAAAACAATACGGGATGGATTGAGACACCGCCATCCGGCGGTGCGTGGCATACGTCCCTTCGGGCCGTTTGCCTGGAAGAATGGATTGAGGCACCGCCATCCGGCGGTACGGCATCCATGGCGCCTTTCCCTCCCCCTGGCCGGCACAAGCCTCGGAAGTTCAAGTCTTCCGGGAATACCAACACCACCGGCTGCTTTTTTGGTATAAATGTAAAGAAAATACGCTTTGCGGCCTAGAAGACTTGAACTTCCATACCTCTCGGCACCAGCACCTCAAGCTGATTCTTTGTTATATAAGGAGTAGTCAAGCTGTATCATAGTGTAAAGGTTTTTAGGCTATTTCTTTATAATATAAGGAATTACGCCCTGTTTCCTTTATCACGTATTATCATAGTGTATCATGCTGTAAAGGTCAAATAGGGGGATAACGGGGGAAGTAATGTACCTTGCCGTGTACCTCGGGCTTCCCCCTCAGGGCGGTGGCTGGGGGGAGCGGGTTATTAACCCGCTATAGTTTCCCCAGGGACTGTAATAAGTCCTGAATGGGCGGCGGAAAGGCTTAAAAAAAGAGTTGCGAATAAACTAAAGGAAAACGGCGATAAAGACAGGCCGTACTGTAGATACAATGAATTTTTTGTATAATATCTATCATGGGTATAGTAACCTTCACGTATCAAAAAACGCCGAAAAGCATAGGCGGGTTTGAGATTGACGCTTTTTTATCCGAGCATATTTCTCATAGTAATACCGTGACCGATATTCCGGTCGAGGACGGAAGCAATGCCAATGATCATGTGGTTGGAAATTCAGATGAAATTCAGGTTA
Source organism: Treponema sp. (assembly GCA_031281925.1). Classification (GTDB taxonomy): domain Bacteria; phylum Spirochaetota; class Spirochaetia; order Treponematales; family Breznakiellaceae; genus JAIRNJ01. The sequence goes on from JAITES010000090.1 coordinate 9,848, forward strand.
AGGCATTTATCGGGAAAACCCAGGTGGCAACATGGGAGGGGAATATTCCGGAATCTCCCGATGAGATACCGGTAGAAGATGCAAAAGCCCGGATAAAACAGGCCTATTATGAATTGCTGCGGCTTATGAAGATAAAACAGCCTGTCGATGTGGTACTGGGGCTGGCAACATTTTCAAATATGATTATTACCACGTTTGATATTGACCGTGAGGCGGCTACCGGCGCCGATCTGCCTTTTGATATGGCATTCAAACAGATCCGGATTATAAAATCGGAGACCACAACCATCACTGCAAACAGCAGCCCTGCGGGGGATCAGACCGCAGGAACGGTCAATATGGGTACTGCAGGGACAAAGAAAGTCGATCCTAAGAGTAATAAGATGCAAGCGGAATGGAAACAGGCCGGAGAGATGAGCGGATGGAGCTATCCGACAAGAGATGAATACCTTGAAGTATGTAAAAGAAATGGGTGGGTGCCATAATTAAAATGGGTAAATCCCCGTATCGCCGTGCGGTTTTTTTCGGGAGAACAAACCCGCACAGACGGTGCGGGACCGGCTTGTTAGCGGGTTATTGAGTAACCGGCTGCCGGGGCTTCAACTTGCCCTGACCTGGAAAACTGACCAGATGGGGATCGGCTCCGATACCGGCAAGAAACTCTATAGCCCTCTTATTGCGTAATTTGGTTTCTTCCTCTGCCGTCATCCCGGCATATTCATCCTGTAGTTTTAAGCGTATCGCATGTATTTCCTTGATAGGCTCCAAAGCGCCGACCATGCACGGATCATTAAGTATCCTGGGATCATTCATGTATTCCTGTACTGTCTTCATAGTTCCAAAACCTCCGCAGGCTTGTATATTCCTACGCCTTTATAGTTCTCCCGGCTATTAACCCGTCGAACCCGTTCAATCGTCCAGGGCCGGGCAATATGTCCGAAATTCAGGCTCACAATAAAGTCTAGGCCATTGATCGCGGCAATGGCAATATGAGCCGCATCAACAGGATATGCCTCGGGCATAGCCTCCTCTTGAATGTAAAGGGCGGCAAGCCGCTTCACTTCGTCCGTATCCTTCAGTAGTTTAATACCGTAATCCCTGATTAGCCCCTTCATATTTTCCCGCTTCTCAATATCTGGATCCCCGTCCATCTCATCGGTAGCGTAGGCCGAGGTAAAGGGTTCAAATTTTCCAGCCTTTATCAGATCAAAAACTTGCCGGGTCTGGTTCCTCAATTCCTGATAACGTGCCTCTTGCCGTTCTTCGTAATAAAAGCTGAACATCGTGGTTTCCAGGTATATTTTTGGTTTCTCCATTCTCATGCTCCTCTTGCCCGGCATAGTCCAGAGCCTATCGCGTTATGGCCGCCCCTGCCTGTCTACCGGCCCGGC
>JAITES010000170.1 GCA_031281925.1 Treponema sp.
GCCAATACATGGCGGTAAATTATGATGATACCGCCGCCGCCCCGGTAAGGGTTTTGCCGGGCTGCGAGATTGACCTGAAAGCCATTTTTGGAAGCTCCGAAGCATGACGAGCGTCTCCCGCATTGCTCACCTCGATATCCCCCAGCGGAGATAGAAGAAGGGGATGGCCCACAGATGATTTCTTGCCCCAAGAGGAAGCTCCAAAATATTTCATTTTATTGGTCCAAATAATAATTCCAATGCGGTAATATACCCCTGTTCAGGAATGTAAAGATTAAGCATTACAAATACCATAAGGTTAAATACATCCACAAAGAAATGTGAAATGATACACCACCATAAACTTTTTGTTTTTATTCTTACCATGCACCATACTGTGCTCATTATTACAAGAGAGCCAAGTAGAAACCAATTTCTATTGCCATACGAGAATACACCCCATATACATAAATGGCTTAAAACGAACAATATACTTGAATAGAGGGAACTTAATTTTTTTGAAGTGAAGGTAAAATCAAGCACGAAACCTCTCCAGTACAATTCCTCAAAGAAAGGATTAAGCAAGACAAATGGTATGCTTAACAACGCTGACGGAAGGGTGATAATATGCAAATTGACTAAAAATATTTGCAGTGGAATAAATCCGGCAATGACTGATAATACCGGCCAGCGTATTTTTCCAATTGGTTTTTGAAGCCAATTCTTTATGCAGGAGACGCTCGCCAATTTTAACGTGATAAGAAAAGATATACCCCAATACAAAACAAACACAGGTATAAATACCCATTTATCAAAAACCGGATATAACAGAACCGCAGCAATAGAGCAGGATATTATTAACCCTATGGGCGAAACATAACTCAAAATTTTTTTTGACATAAATTTATCCTCCAGTTCATGGTTTAAAATTTACAGCTTAAAATTGAATAATAATGCGGGTCATATAATGATATACGGCATTCACCATTCCCGGGGGTGGTACTTGTCTTTGGGCTCGGTAATCTTGAAGGTCTCCCCGGAGGGTTCAATAACATAAAAGCCTTTTTTCAGGGCATAGGTTTTTTCGCTTTCACCAAACACGACCCCCGCGACAGCACCCAGGTATATCCGCTTGTCGTCGTGCAAATCCGCGTATGTGCGCAGTTTTTCCATGCGCGTGATGTGGTCGTCTATATCGTTAATATTGGGTTTGGTCTTGATCTCGACAGCCATCACAAGGCGTCCATTTTCCAGCAAAGCGTCGACTTCCGTGAATATATCGTGCTCCCTGTCCTTGATTTCCGTGCGGTTTGCCTTGGTAAAGGTAAAATGCAGATCTTCAAATTTCGTCACCAGGTTCGGCAGAACCATGTATTCAACCATATCGCCGAAACGGTTGGTGAGTTCCCCAACCCGCTTGTCGGTTTCCTTCATCTGCCGGGCGGTTTCTTCCTGCCGCCGGGCGGTTTCCTTTATCTGCTTGTCGGTTTCCTTCATCTGCTCATTAGTGGCCTGTATTGTGGCCCAGACCTTCTCAAAAGTCAGTCCCTCACCCATGGTTTGTGTTTCCTCCATAATTCAATTCCTGTCCTAAATATACCCTTTTTTCGGTCTTTCGAAAAGCAGAGCTTTCGGTAACATTTCAAAATGAGGCAGCTCGGCAGGCGCTCTGGTTTTGAGGGTACCCGGGACGATGGTATTATTCATTACAATGAGTATAAACACGTCGCATTGATTAGAATTCTCTTTTTTCGTATTATTAAAGAATGAAGATACTCATCCTGGGCGATGAACTCCTTCGCCAAAAGGCTGTACCGGTAAAAAAAATCAATAAAAGCACGGAAGAGTTTGCCAGAAATCTCGTTGAAGCCCTGCATGAGGGGAAGGGTATAGGCCTTGCGGGGCCCCAGGTGGGGGTTTTGGAACGGATCTTTGCGGTTCATGTGGAGGGAGACGTGCCGCGGATCTTCATCAATCCTTCGATTCTGGAAACTTCCCAGGAACTTGTCAAATATGAAGAAGGATGTCTCTCTATACCGGGAGTCTACGCCGATGTTGTCCGTCCCAAAACCGTAAAGGTCCAGGCATGGAACGAAAAAGGCCGGCCTTTCACCCTTGAGGCAAGCGGAATTCTTGCCAGGGTGATTCAGCATGAGTACGATCATCTTGAAGGGGGTCTCTTTATCGACCGGCTTTCGGAAGAGAAGCGGGAAAGGATTCTTGCCAAAATGGCCAGGGCGGAAAGCCGGGAAAAACGTAAACGCCGGAAAGTTTAGGAGAGGCGATGCGGATCATCTATGCAGGAAGTCCTGCCATTGCGGTTCCCGCGCTGGAGGTTCTTTTTCCTCCCGGAGACGGTGTTCTGGAACTGGCCGGCGTTCTTACCAATCCGGACAGGCCCAGGGGCCGCAGCGGAAGGCCCGAACCCAGCGATGTGGGAGAAGCGGTGGAAAAGTTCAACTCCGCCTGCCCGGCCCCGGCTGCGGTTCCCCTCTTCAAATTTGAAAAAACGGGAGCCGAAGCGCGGGAGGCCATTGCCGCCTTAAAGCCGGATATTCTTGTTTCCTTTGCCTATGGCCGCATATTCGGGCCCAAATTCTTAAGCCTCTTTCCCATGGGGGGGATCAATATACATCCGAGTCTCCTTCCCAGATACCGGGGGGCTTCTCCTATCCCCCAGGCGATCCTTAACCGGGACAGCGAAACGGGGATTTCCGTCCAGAAGCTTGCCCTCAGGATGGATTCGGGGGATATACTCCTCCGGACACGGATTCCTCTGGATGGAAGGGAGACCACGGAAAGCCTCTCCCGTGTTGTTGCACAGAAGGCCGCTCTGCTGCTTCCGCCTCTTCTGCGCCGTATCGCCGACGGAGACTCACTGTCTGTTCCCCAGGATGAAGGAGAGGCCTCGTACTGCAGTCTTATTGAGAAGGATTCAGGCAGGATCGATTGGAAACGTTCCGCCGTGGAAATAGACGCGATGATCCGGGCCTATACTCCCTGGCCTCTTTCCTGGACCATGGAAGGGGAGCGGAAGCTGATCATTCTGAAGGGTGTTCCGGACGATGCGGGGAATGCCAGGCCGGAAAACGCTTCCGCGGAACCGGGGAAGGTTCTGGGCGTAGACAAGAAGCGGGGCATACTGATACAAACTGGAGAAGGGATACTCGTTGTCTCAGGTCTCCAGTACCAGGCCCGCAAGGCTCTGGATTTCCAGGCCTTTCTCAACGGCGAACGGCATTTTTTAAGCGCAAAACTTGAATAGACATGTTCCGAGACCGGCCGGGTTTTGGAACAGGCTCAGGTAACATAAGGGTAAGTATGGGTTTGTTCAAACTTGATCTTGATTCGATGGAAAATTATGTGGGGAACCATCTCAGGCTCTTCATCAGCATGGCTATCGGTATTCTTGTCTTTGTCGGCATTGTAGCCCTTTCAATTTTCTTTGCCTCAGTCCGCGGAGCCGAGGAAACCATGGTTCCCGAAGTGCGGGGCAAGGAACTTACCGCGGCCCTCATGGAACTTCAGGTGAAGGAACTTTATCCCAGGATTCAGCTCCGCTATTCCCAGTCCGCCCTGGATAAGGGGATAATTCTCGAGCAGGAACCGGTCGCAGGCACCATTGTCAAGGCCGGCCGGCGTATCCGTCTCGTGGTAAGCCAGGGGATACTGGTCAGCCGGGTGGAAAACTACATAGGCCGCAATGTTGATGATGTCAGAATGGAGATTCAGACTCTCAATGCCGCATCGGGAAGCGCCACGCCTCTTCTCAGTCTGAAAGAACCTTTTATGTATGAATATTCCTCCGAACCTGCGGGATTGATTCTGCAGCAGTCTCCTCTGCCCGGCACGGACATTTCCGGCCCGGTGGTACTGGAATTTGCGGTAAGTCTGGGAGCTGAAAACGCGATGGTGTATGTGCCCAGCCTGGTAAATATGAGCGTGGGCGAGGCCCTTGAAGCCGTGGGAAAAACAGGACTGGATTTTGTATTCGGTATCCGGCCGCAGGAGGAAGGGGAGGCCGCTCTTCTCGTTGTCCACCAGAGCCCCGCGGGGGGTATGGAAGTTCCCAACAACAGCACACTGGAGATAACGGTCGCTTCTCCTTCACAGTCCCCGGATGATTATGTGTTCGGCCTTTTCCGGTATTCGATACCCAAAAATCCCTATCCGCTGCCGGTCAAGCTTGAGGCCCTTTACCCTTCCGGGGAACGCGTCACGCTGGGAGAGATAAACTATTCAGGCGGAGATTTTACACTGCCCTACGAAGTTCCCGGCGACACGGAACTTATTCTTTCCATGATAGGCCGTGAACTGTACCGGGAGCGTGCAGCCCTATACCAATAATGATACCGCCCTTTATCCCATGTTCTCCGCCCTGTACACATGCAGGGCGAGACTCTTGATAAAGCTTTCCGCTTCCGGGGAAAGGGATGCTTCTGTAGAGACATTTTGTTTTTCCTGTATGCACAGAATACGTATCCAGGCTCCCAGGGATTTTATAAAGCGCCGGCCTGCAAACCGAAGCGCAAAAAACCGGGCAATGCCGGAACGGAAGAGGGGTTTTTCAAGCCACGGTTTAACTTTTTTCCGGAACAGTTTTTCCAGTTTTTCTCCATCTGTTACAATTACTGTCGGATGCAGGTGCTGGCATGCCCCAAGCAGGCTTTCTGCGGAAGAGGTTTCATCAAGAATGGTTACCAGGGAACCGTGGAGTATAGGAGATACCAGGGAGAATTCGATTCCTTCAACGGAAGACAGGGATACTGCCGAAAGGAAGCTGTCTCTCCTGTAGAGTTTTACGGGAATCGGGGATGCATTTTTTTCAACGGAGCCGGCGCCGCTTTTGGCAATGGATTCGGACGGGACAGGGAAGCTCACCCGCTTTTCTATCCCGTGGAAACTTACCGGCGCGTCGCCCCTTTCCTCCCAGCGGATTCTGTCAACAAAGATTCCGGGTATGTCCCGGGGGAGCGCCGGAATGGCCCCTTCGCCTGAAGCCGAAAGGAGGGCCGCGGAGATTCCTTCGTACTGCAGGACATTCTGTTCCCTGCGCGCTGTTTCCGGGGATACTGTCAGCGGACGGGCTCCGGCAATGCAGGCGCCGAAATAGTATACGGGCCAGAAGGCGGAATTGTCCGCAACAAGCAGTATCTTTCCGCCTTTCCGCACGCCGAGGCTCGACAGCAGCGCTGCAAGCCGCCGGGCGTGATTTGCCATTTGTTCATAG